>JAFSYV010000263.1 GCA_017443585.1 Lentisphaeria bacterium
CCTTGAGGGCGCCGCCGGGGAAGTCCAGGGGGATCAGCTTGCCCTCCCGCGGAATATGATAAGCGGTGACTTTATCGGCGCGGCAGGTGAAAAAGTTCTTGATCCTCACCCCGGCACTCAGGGGTTTGCCGCTGATATTGCGCAACGTCCATTTGACGGAAAATTCGTCTTTCTTCGGATGGAAGAAGTATTCCTTGGTCAGGCGTATCCCGCTGAAAGCCCCCTTGCCGCAGGCAGTCAGCGTGATGGAGTTTGCCGTATTTCTGACCGGCGTGAACTCCAGTGCAAAGAAATCTTCCGCCAATTCGATCTTTTCACCGCCGCGGCCCATGACCGCGTCGAGAAAGGCGCCCTCCCCTTCGCGGATCATCTCTTTACCGCGGAAGGAGAGTTTTTTCAGAACGGCGCCTCTGGTCTCCACGACGCCCTGCCACGCCGCGCTTTTGACGGGGAACTCGACGGCGGAAGAAAGAACCGCCATACCGCACAGGAGTGCGGCGAAAAGGAATCTTGACATATTGTGTCTCCTTGAAATGTTCAGAAGGTTCGATGGGGCGGAGCGGCGGGAGCAGTTTCGGCCAGAGCCTGCAGTTCGAGGGTCAACCGGGAACTCTCCAGAACGGACTTTGTGGTGAATTCATCGGGCGTTCCCGACAGTTCCGCCATGAAGCTTTCGAAACAGCTTCTTCTTTTCGTCCCCGCCGGGACGGTGAAAATCCGAGGCTCCGGGGCGTCACGGCTCCAAAGCCGGACGTCGCCGATGCAGTTGAGCTCGATCATGCCCTCTGTTCCCCAGATATTGAAGCGCCAATATGTGTGGAGCGAGTAGCCGGGACTGCCGAAAGCGTTATAGGAAACATCGCCCACGACGCCGCAGCCGTTGTCCAGTTCCAGCATGAATTGGGCGGCATCGGTCATGAATTCATTTTCCGGGACCAGACACCGCCACTCCCTTGCGGCAATGAAGCGCCTGATCTTCAACCCGGTCAGGGAAGGCAGGATGTCCACGGCATGGCCGGCAATGTCGTTGAGGGTGCCGCCGTGCCGATCCTTTTCGAAATACCAGCCGGGACGGCTTCCCCGGCAGAGGGGATGCTGGCCGTTGATCTGTATCTGACAGAGGCGGCCGATCTTTCCCTGAGCGATCAGCTCCTTCGCCAGGAGAAAACGGGGATTGAAACGCATTTCGAACATACAGCCGACGGAAAGATTCCGGTCCGAGGCAACTGCTTCGATTTCGTTCAGTTCGGCAAGAGAAGTGCAGAGAGGCTTGTCGCAAAAAATATGCCTTCCCGCCTTCAGCGCTCGGATCGCCATTGAACCTCTTTTCCCGTAGACGTCCCCGATGGCAACGATGTCGCAGGGAATCTCCCGGAGCATCACGTCCAGAGAGTCGTGGGTAAAGGCGACTTTCTCGACGGCCGAAGGCAGGGCGTGTCCCCGATCTTCCTCGCAGCAACCCACGATTTCGAAACCGGGATCGCCGCAAAGGGTATTGTAGAGCTGCATGATGTGCGCATGCCGGAATCCGGCAAAGGCGACCAGCCACTTCTTCATTTTTTCTCCTCCTTATGAAACGCAAGATCCGTCCGCCGGGCCGATGACGCCCGACGAGCGTTACAACTCGTTGAACTGTTATCTTTCCACAAGTCCGCCGACTACTATATAGTCGGAAACACTTTTTTTCAAGTCGGAAACAGAAAAAAAAACAATTTTTTTTCAATCTGTCATTTTTACCCTTGACAACGGGACACCGACAAGGTATATTTAGAGGCGGAAGCAGAAAAAAAGATTCGGTAACACTTCTGAATTCAAGGAGGTTTTGCAATGAGCAGACTCGCAATCCTGGGCGGAGAGCCCGTCGCCACGATCCCCGACGGGGATATGTTCAAATGGCCCATCGTCAACAAGGAGATGGAAGAGGCCGTCCTCGACGTACTCCGTAACGGAGCCATGTCCGGGACCGGCATCACCAAACAGTTCGAATCGGAGTTCGCCAAGTGGAACGGCGTCAAGTACGCGCTTGGCCACTGCAGCGGGACCGCCAGCCTCTGCGCGGCCTTCTTCGCCTTGGGGCTGAAGCGGGGGGATGAGGTGATCTGTCCCTCCCTGACCTACTGGGCGTCGGCGGTCCCCGCCATGGGGCTGGGCGTCACCGTTTCCTTTTGCGACATCGATCCGAAGACGCTCTGCGTCGATCCCGTCGACCTCGAAAAACGCATCACCCCCGCTACCAGAGCGGTTGTGGCGGTCCATTACTGCTCCTACCCCGCGCCCATGGATGAGATCATGGCCGTGGCCCGCCGCCATGGCCTCAAGGTGATCGAGGATGTCTCCCACGCGCAAGGCGGCTTCTACAAGGGCCGCAAGCTCGGGACCATCGGCGACGTGGGGGCAATGTCCCTCATGACGGCCAAATCCTTCGCCGTCGGCGAGGCAGGGATGCTGGTGACGAACGACCGGGAGATCTATGAGCGGGCCATCCTCTGGGGGCATTACGAACGCGCTTCGGAACTGACGCTCCCCGGCATCGCCGAGTACAAGGGGCTGCCCTGCGGCGGTCAGAAGTGCCGCATGCACCAGATGTCCAGCGCGGTGGGGCTGGTCCAGCTGAAGAAATACGACCGGGAGTGCGCCGAGATCGACGAGGCCATGCGCTATTTCTGGAGCCTCCTCGCCGATCTGCCTTTCGACCCTCACATCCCCCCGGATCCGGGTTCCACCAAGGCGGGCTGGTACTGTGCCAAGGGGATCTACGACGAAGAGGCCATGGGGGGGCTCTCCCTTTCCTACTTTATCGACGCCGTCCGGGCGGAAGGCGGAAGCCGCTTCCATGCCGGGTGCAACAGCGCTCTGCACACCCATCCCCTCTTCTGGAAATTCGACGTCTACGGCGACGGCAAGCCCGCCAATTACGCTTTCCGGGCTCCCGATCTGCCCGGCCCCCTGACGGCAGAGGAAGACTTCCCCCACAGCTTCCATGCGTGCAACAAGGTTTTCAACGTGCCCTGGTTCCGGCACTTCCGCAAGGACTACATCGATGCGCAGGCTGCCGCCGTGCGCAAGGTTTATGAAAACCGGCGCGAACTCTTGGCCACCGATCCGAAGGAGCGGGTGCTGGGGGCGCTGGCCCAGTCCCGGCGGAACGGCTGAGGGACTGGAGAAAGGAAAACATGTTCATAGACATCCATGCCCACGCGTACCGGATCCCCTTCATGCAGCTGGACGGCGTTCCCCCTTGGCCCCGCCCCGAGGATCTGCTCCCTTATTACGACCGGATCGGGGTGGAGAAGGCGGTGTTGCTGCCCATCGTCGCTCCGGAAAGCTACATGCCCCAGACCAATGAGGAGATCATTGAAGCGGCACAGCGCTTTCCCGACCGGTTCATTCCCTTCTGCAACATCCATCCGCAGATCCGGGGGAGCAATCCCCATTTCCCCATAGAGAAACTGCTGGCGAAATATGTGGACGCCGGATGCCGGGGGGTGGGGGAGGTCATGGTGAACCGTTCCTTCCTCGATCCGCTGATGCGGAATCTCTTCAGGGCGGTGAACGAGTTGAAACTGCCTCTGACCTTCCATTTGTCGAGTACGCCCCTTGCGGGATACGGCATCGCCGACGATCCCGGACTGCCGGGACTCGACCGGACCCTTTCCACGTATCCCGACATCAAGTTTCTGGGGCACAGCGGTCCTTTCTGGGCGGAACTCGGCGTGTTGGACCTGCCGGGCGACCGGGCGAGCCTGCCCCGGACGCTCGTCAGGGAAGGAGCGATCCCGAAACTGATGCGCAAGCATCCCAATCTCTACGGGGACCTGTCGGCGCGGAGCGGCGCCAATGCGCTGATGCGGGACGAGGAGTACGCCGTCAAGTTCCTGACGGAGTTTCAGGACCGGCTTTTCTTCGGTCTCGACGTCTGCAGTTTCCCCGTGCCGGATTTCCACGAACAGCTACCGCTCTTTCTGAAGCGGCTCCTGGCGAAAAAGAAGATCTCCCGGGAGGTCTTCGACAAGGTGGCGCACCGGAACGCCGAAAAACTTCTCGGTCTTTGAGCGTTCCGCAGGCGCTTCGCTGGTGTGCCGGGCGGCTTCGGACGCCCGGCGCTTTTGGAGGAAATGGATTTTGCGGAACACCGGGCGAAACAGAAGCAACGACATCCTGCACCTTGTAATAGCCTCCGGTCTGGGCCGATTTTATCAAAGACTGAGCGGACAATTGATTGTTTTGCACCATTGGCAGAATTTGCAAAATCAGATACGGACCATAAAGCTGCCCGTTTACCTCAATATACCAGGTTGAAAAGACGACCGGGAGCAAGCCGGGAAGCGTTGGAAGGGGGAATCCGGGGCAAGCCCGGCATGGGCAGAGGAGGTGTCTGCAAAAGCCTGTGCGGAGTAAAAACAAAGATGAATAAAATTCCATGCCGGAAGGGGATTTTTGCCTTGATTTTTTATGCTTCCGGGTGTAGATTAAAGACGTTGCGGCAAATCCTGTTCGCAGGGAATGAAGTTCCCCTGAGCGTGTCGCGTAACGTCTACATAAGGAGAGCCTTTCATGCGCAGAATGTTCCCGTCTTCCCACAACCGCCGTCGTTTCACCCTCATCGAACTGCTGGTGGTCATCGCCATCATCGCCATCCTCGCCTCCATGCTCCTGCCCGCGCTGCAGCAGGCGCGGGAGCGGGCCAACACCACCAAGTGCGCCAGCAATTTCGACACCTCGGGCAAATCCCTCGCGGAG
>JAFSYV010000264.1 GCA_017443585.1 Lentisphaeria bacterium
AACATCAAGCCCTCCACGACCTACCGGCTTTCGGCTTATGTCCGCTTCGAGGACGTGAAGCCCGTGAAGAGGAACGGCGGCATCTGCTTCAACTTCGTCGATACGGCCAACCGCTGGTTCCCCACCAACTATCTGACGGGGACCGTCACCAAGTGGAGCCGCCAGAGCTTCGTTTTCACGACACCCGCGGACACCAACACGGCGAAGTATCCCAACGGCCGCACCGTGGTTCCCTATGTCCGGCCCCGGATCATCGGCGCCACGGGAACGGTCTGGTTCGACGACATAACTCTGGAAGAGGTCAAGACATAACTCCAAGGAAACACGGCATCATGAGAAAAAAGACTTTTCTGCTCATTTCGGGAGCCTGCGCGGCTCTCTCGCTTCAGGGCGCTTCCGCCGTTCCGGCCGAAGTGGACCGGATCATCGCCGAGCCCCCGCCCCGGATCATCCGCGTCGGGGAGAAGCCCGTGCACACCCTCTTCGCCGGGGGCAAGGTGTGCGTCGAGGTGGTGGTCCCCGACAAGAGCGTTCCCGCCGTGCGCTACGCGGGGCAGGTGCTGGCGGAAAAACTTTCGAAAGCCTTCGGGGCTCAGGTGCCGGTCGTGAAAACGCCCTCGGGGACCCGGACGGCGATCATCCTCGGGGACACCCCCGAAGCCCGCAAGGCCGGGATCGACGTGAAAAAACTCCCCCGTGACGGCTTCCGGATCGTAAGCGCGGGCAGGAACATCCTCATCGCGGGGAAGGACGATCCCCGGACCGATCCCGCCAGGGCCATCGGCTGGGCCCTCTTTTTCGAACGGGGGACGCTGAACGGCGTCATCGGCTTCCTCGAACGCTTCGGCGGGATGCGCTTCTACTTCCCCGGCGAGCTGGGCGAAGTGATCCCGGCGAAAAAGGAGCTGATCCTTCCCCGGATCGACATCTTCGACCGGCCGGACAAGCCCCGGCGGCGCTTCCTCAACGCCCCCGCGGCCTGGTTTCCCGGCAGCGCCCTCAAATCCGGTTCCGGCAACGCCTGGAGCAACCTCTTCTACCGCATGGAGTCCTTCTATGTGCCCAACTGCCACAGTCTGGAACGGCTGAAGTTCGTCGAACGCTTCGGGAAAAGTCACCCCGAATATTTCGCCATGGACCACAACGGCCGCCGGATGCTGGACAAGGGATCCCCTTACTACGGCAACCTCTGCTACACCGATCCGGGATTCCGGGATGAGCTCTTCAAGGACGCCGTCGCCTTTTTGAAGGGACTTCCGCCCGCCTCACGGGGCTTGAAGGGCTGGGATCCCAGCTGCCTGCAGAAGGGCTTCTTCAATGTGATGCCCAAGGACCACTTCCGCCCCTGCCAGTGCAAGAGGTGCCGGGAGTTCGTCGCGAAGCACTCCGAAGCCGATCTGGTGTGGGATCTGGCCTTCGACATGGCGGACCGGGTCAAGAAGGCCGGACTTCCCGGCTACGTCACCGCCATGAGCTACGCCCACTACACCGAAGTCCCCAAGCGGCCCCTGCCCGACAATCTGCTCATCATGTGCGCCGTGCAGGGCCCCTGGGCCGACCGGAATCCTCCCCGGCGGCAGGCCCTCGAGGAGCGGCTGAAAGTCTGGGACAAGGCCCTCGGTCACCGGGTGTGGACCTGGACCTACACGGGGAAATACGGCGGCTTGAACATCCCCGGAATCCCCACCACCACCCCCCGCTGCGTGGCGCGGTATTTCCACCGCACCCGAAACTTGAGCTGCGGGACCTTCCTCGAAGCCGAGTGCGACCACTGGATCTTCAGCTACATGGTGATCAGCACGCTGAGTCGGATCCTGTGGGACTCCGCCCAGGACCCCGAAGCCCTCGTGGACGAGCACCACAAGATGATGTTCGGCCCCGCCGCCGCTCCCATGACCGCCTTCTTCGACCGGGTCGAGGAGCTCTGGTGCGGCAAGATCGCGGGCCGCATCGTGGAAACGCCCATGGGCCCCCAGGCCATGCCCCCCTCGGAGTATGAACTCTGGGAAAAGATCTACAACGAGGAGCAGTTCGGCTTCTTCGAAAAGTGCTTCGCCGAAGCCCGGCGTCTTGCGAAGAACGACAAGCTCGTTTCCCGCCGCATCGCCTACTTCTACGACAACTTCCTGGGGCCCATCAAGAAGGCCCGCGAAAGCTACCGTCTGATCCGGACCAACGTGGGTACGTGGCAGACCTTCGCCGTTCCCGCGAAACAGCCCCCCGTCATCGACGGCAGGGACGACGACCCCGTCTGGAAGACCGCGCCCGTCTCCTTCCTCGTGCCCTGGAATCCCGGCCGGACCGGCTTCCGCGGCGGCGACACGGCGGAGGTCCGCACCACCTTCAAGGCGGCTCAGGACGCGAAGTACCTCTACTTCTTCGTCCGCTGCGGGGAGCCCGACATGGCCGGGATCATCACCGACCAGAAGGGCCCCGACAACAACAACATCTGGCGTGATTCCGACGTGGAATTCTTCATCGACGCTTCCGGCGAACGGAAAGGCTACCGGCACATCATGCTCAGCGCCGCGGGCGAGATCTACGACTCCGCCTGCAAGGCCATCGGCAGCGGCAACATCGCCGACATCAAGTGGAACTCCGGCGCGGAGTACAAGGTGCTGAAGAACAAGGATAACTGGACCGTCGAGGTCCGCTTCCCCCTGGAGAAGCTGGGCAAGGTCGATCCGGAGCGCTTCGCCTTCAACATGGCCCGGCACCGGGCCATCCGCTCCAAGGCGGCGACGCCCTATTATATGTGGTCGCCCTACGCCAGGAACTTCCACAATCTGGAAAATTACGGGATCCTGCGCTTCGGGATGCCCGTTGCCGACGACAATCTGGTCGGGAACGGCGACTTCACCGCGCCGCAGCGGGGCCGGACCTTCGGCGCCTGGGTCACCGGCGAGGATGAGTTCAAACGCGGCATCGTGACGCTGGATAAGACCCAGTTCCGCACGGGCGGTCAGTCCCTGCGGATCAAGTCCGACGGAAAGAAGATCTACTGGGTGACCCAGTACATGCCCCAGCTGAAGCCCGACACCGACTACGAGGCCACCTGGTTCATCCGGTGCGAGGGGCTCCGCCCCAACGGCAAGGGCTATCAGGGCCGGGGCGGCGGGAGCCTGATCTTCGGCGCGCCCCGCAACGACTTCTTCCCCCACAACCACTATCAGAACGACATGCCCTGGACGCCTCAGAAGTACACCTTCCGCTCCGGTCCGGACACCAACAAGGACGGCAAACACCGGGGCTTCCTGCGGGTGGGAGTGGTCAACGCTTTCGGCACCATCTGGATCGACGGCGTGAGACTCCGGGAACTTCCCCGGCAGAAGGGGAACAAGTAATGACGCCGATCATCAAGAAGCATCTTCCCGCGGTCCGGGTGTCGCCCTCCGGCAAGCACTGCTTTTTCGGCTACTTCGACAAGTTCCCGTGGGACAGGTCCGGGCGCTATCTGCTCTGCCAGCATGCGGATTTCGAAGCCCGCCAGCCCGTCCCCGGCGAAAAGCTCACGCTGGGCATGATCGATTTGCAGGACAACGACCGTTTCATCCGCCTCGCCGAGACGGACAGCTGGTGCTGGCAGCAGGGCTGCATGTTCCAGTGGCTCAACGACGCGGAGAGCACGGTGATCTACAACGACCGCGAAGGGGACCGCTTCGTCGCCCGGACACTCGACGTGAAGACCGGCGAAACGAAGACGATCTGCCGTCCGGTCTACTGTCTTTCGCCCGACGGGCGCTACGCCGCGAGTCTGAACTTCTCGCGGCTGGACCGGGAGCGGCCCGGCTACGGCTATCCGGGAGCTTTCGATCCCACGGAGCACGACCCCATCCCCGCCGATGACGGCGTGTACATCGTCGACCTCAAGAAGAACACCGCCCGGCTCATCGTCAGCGTGAAGGAGGTGACGGAGCGCTTCTTCCGTTCGGACATGACTCCGGGGCCCGGCTGGTTCAACCACATGCTCTTTTCGCCCGACAGCCGCAGGATCGCCTTCTTCCACCGGTGGCGGCTCTACGACAAGGAGGGGATTCCCAACTGGCACAAGACCCACATGTTCACGGTGAACATCGACGGGACCGACCTCTATCCGCTGAATCTGGAGGATATGAGCAGTCACTACACCTGGGTCTCGGACCGGGAGATCATCAACTTTTCCAACCGCTACATCGACGGCTGGCAGTACCATCTTTTCACCGACCAGACCCGGCAGGTGGTCACCATCGCGAAGGACATCTTCCCCGGCGACGGCCATTGCTCCTACTCTCCGGACGGCCGCTGGATGATGACCGACTGCTATCCCGAACCCGATGCGCTTTACCGGAAACTTTTCCTCTACGACCTGGAAAAGGAGATCCCCTACGAGATCGGGGAGTTCGCCGATGACATGTCGGCCCCCGGGCCCACCCGGTGCGACCTGCACCCCAACTGGTCCCGTTCGGGCAGGACCGTCTGCATTGACGCGCTTCATGAAGGGATCCGTCAGGTCTACTGCATCGACGTGACCCCCATCGTGGGTTAAAGCGCTATTTTCCCGTCGCCGACGCAGAAATTCGGAAAATCCGCGAAAAA
>JAFSYV010000265.1 GCA_017443585.1 Lentisphaeria bacterium
CTCGTGGCGTCGATCAGATAGATGATGCCCCCCATCCTTCTGAGGCCCGCCGGACGCATCAAATGGGTCAGTTTGGGATTGGTCGCGCCCCCCGAAGCCGCCGCGTCACGCCTTGCCCAGTAATTCTGACCGTAGGTCAGATAGAGGCCGGACTTGTTGGAGCCGCCGGCCGAGGCCAGACGCTTGTGGTCGCTGTGACAGTAGACCGAGGCGGGGACCTTGGCGTAAGGATCGACTTCGCGGGTCCCGTTCGAAGCCTGGCGCGAGGGCAGCCCCATATAGGGCAGAATGTCGGCGAAGAACCGGCCGCTCCACCACCCCATGGTGGCGGGCAGCCACGAGTTGAAGTCCGCCTGATAGAAGCCCACCATGGACCCGAGGGTCTTGAGGTTGTTGGCGCAATGGGAGGTCTTCGCCCGTTCACGGGCCTGCTGCAGTGCGGGCAGCAGCATGGCGGCCAGTATGGCGATGATGGCGATGACCACCAGCAGTTCGATCAGCGTGAAAGCAGGGCCCTGTTTCAGGGCGGGAGAGACACTTCTTTTCATGCTCGCAATTCTCCGTTTTGCAAGGGGGAAACCGCCCTTTTCCGGTTCGTCAGTAGGTGAACGTGTCCTTCCTGTTGGCCAGCTTGTTCAGGTTCGCATTGCCGACGTGGAAGTCCAGATACAGGATATTGACGGCGCCGTTATGCCTGAACTCGGCAGCGCCGCCGGAAGGATTGGCATCCGGCTTGAAGGGCCATGTGTTGACGCTGAACGTGACCTGGGCGAGATTGTCCCTTGTGGCGTCGATCAGATAGATGAGGCTCCCCATCCTTTTCACGTCCACGGGGCGCATCATGTTGGCAAGTCTCCCGGCTCCCGTTCCCGCGTCCCGCCGGGCGTAGTAGTTCTGGCCGTAGGTGACATAGAGGCTGGTGAGGTTGTAGCCCCCCTTGGCCGCGGAGGCCAGACGCTTGTTGTCGCTGTGACAGTAGACCGAGGCGGGCCCCCGGACGTAGGGATTGACTTCGAGCGTCCCGTCCGCGCATTTGCGCGAGGGCAGCCCCAGATAGGGCAGAAGGTCGGTGAAGAACCGGCCCTGTCCTGAGCCCATGGTGGCGGGCAGCCACGAGTTGAAGTCCGCCTGATAGAAGCCCACCGTGGTACCGAGGGTCTTGAGGTTGTTGGCGCAGTGGGAAGTCTTCGCCCGTTCACGGGCCTGCTGCAAGGCGGGCAAAAGCATGGCGGCCAGGATGGCGATGATGGCGATGACCACCAGCAGTTCGATCAGCGTGAAAGAGGGAACCCGTTTCCGGGCGGGAGAGACACTTCGTTTCATACTCGCAATTCTCCGTTTTGCAAGGGAACGCCGCCCCTTCCGCCGCGGAAAGAGCTTCCTTTTCCCTGTTTTATCGATATTGTGCGTAATTTAGCACAATTCGGGCGATAAGTCAAGGTCCGCCGGAAAAAAAGGTCGAAAAAAGGGCGCGGTTTTGAAAGTTTTCCTTATCCATGGTTTTTTCGTCCTGCCGGCCGACGCCGGGTTTTGAGCCCGGAATGAAGGGGAGATATTTTTATTATTCTCTTAAAATCAACGTGTTATGCATAAAAAACAATTGATTTTTCGCGCCGTCGGCGTAGATTGTTTCTGTGAGGAGCGATGTTCGGAACCATTTCCCGAAAAACACATAAGGAGACAAAAATGAACAGTTCGAAAAGTTACCTTTCGGTCGGCACTCTCACCTTGATGATCGTGGCGTCGGTCATCAGTCTGCGGGGGCTGCCCATGATGGCCAAGGAAGGCACGGCCATGATCTTCTACATCCTTTTCGCCGCCGTGCTCTTTCTGCTGCCCGCCTCGCTGGTCTCGGCGGAACTGGGCAGCGCCTTCAGCGACCGGGGCGGCGGGGTCTACACCTGGGTCAAGGCGGCCTTCGGTTCGGGTTGGGGCTTCACGGCCATCTGGCTCCAGTGGATCCAGAACGTGATCTGGTATCCCACCGTGCTGGGCTTCGCGGCGGGCTCCCTCGCCTACCTGCCAGGCCGCCCCGAACTGGCCGCCAGCGGCACCTACTGCGGGCTCGTCGTCATCATCACCTTCTGGATCGCCACGCTCTGCGCCCTGAGAGGCACCGCCGCCGTGGGGTCGGTGACCAAGTACGGTGTGCTGCTGGGGACCATCATCCCCGGAGCCTTCATCATCCTGCTGGGACTCGTCTGGCTCTGCCGGGGACTGCCGCTTGCCTTTCTGCTTCCCCCCGCGGGCGAAGCGGCGGCGGCCCACTGGCATCCCGTATTCTTCCCCCACATCACCGGGCTGGGCAGCGTGGCCTTTCTGGCCGGGATCATCCTGCTCTTCGCCGGGGTGGAGGTGCAGGCGGTCCACGTGACCGAAATGAGGAATCCCGAACGGAACTTCCCGCGGGCCATGCTGGCGGCTTCCATCATCATCGTCCTGCTCTTTCTGCTGGGGTCCCTCGCCGTGGCGGCGGTGATCCCCGCCAACGAGATCAGCCTCACCGCGGGGCTCATGGAGGCGTTCCGGCAGATCCTCGGCAAATTCAACTTGAGCTTCCTCGTGCCGGTCATGGGGGCTCTCACCGCCTTCGGCGCCATCGGCGGCGTCATGTCGTGGATCACCGGCCCCAGCCGGGGACTCCTCAGCACCGCCTCCGAAGGGGAGCTGCCCCCCTGGCTCAGCTCGGTCAACCGGGCCGGAGCCCCCCGGGCGATCCTCCTCATCCAGGCGGTCATCGTCACCGCGCTGGGGAGCTGCTACTTCATCATGAAGAACGTGAGCGCGGCCTTCTTCGTCCTTTCGGCCATGACCGTGACGCTCTACCTCATCATGTACATGCTCATGTATCTGGCGGCGCTGAAACTGCGCTACTCCGCTCCCGATCTGCCCCGGACCTACAGGATCCCCGGTTCGCGGCTCGGCATCTGGCTGGTGACGATCGTCGGGCTGGCCGGAGTGGGCTTCGCCTTCATCGTGGGCTTCTTCCCGCCCGCCAATCTGACGGTGGGGGATCCGGCGCTCTACGTTTCGCTGGTGACGGGGGGCACGATCCTCTTCACCGGACTTCCCTGGATCATCCACGCCTGCAAAAAGGATGCATGGCACAAAGCCGATAGAAACACAAAATAAGGAGGAGTATCTATGGCACTGCACAAAATTCCCGGCTGTTCCGGGGGACTGGTGGACGACACCTACGCTTCGGCGGCGCTGCGGAGCGACGCGCCGCGGTTCAAACTCCCCGTCGCGGGGGCTCCCGCGCGGGACGCCTTCGAGCTGGTCGCCGACGAACTCATGCTGGACGGCAACGCCCGGATGAATCTGGCCACCTTCTGCACCACCTGGGAGGAAAAAGAGGTCCGGCGTCTCATGGACATCTGCATTTCCAAGAACATGATCGACAAGGACGAATATCCCCAGACGGCGGAGATCGAGATGCGCTGCGTCCACATGCTGGCCGACCTGTGGCATGCGCCCGAAAGCAGCACCACCATGGGGTGTTCCACCACCGGCTCCAGCGAAGCGGCCATGCTGAGCGGGCTGGCCATGAAGCGGCGCTGGTACCGGAAACGGCAGCAGCAGGGCAAGAGCTGCGACCGTCCCAACCTCATCACGGGGCCGGTGCAGATCTGCTGGCACAAGTTCTGCCGCTACTGGGACGTGGAACTCCGGGAGATCCCCTTCGAGCCCGGACGGTACACCTCGACGCCGGAAGAGGTGATCAAGCGCTGCGACGAGAACACCATCGGCGTGGTGTCCACCTTGGGGACCACCTTCACGCTCCAGTTCGAACCCGTGAGGCAGATCGCCGCCGCGCTGGACAAGCTGGAGTCGGAACGGGGCCTCGACATCCCGCTCCACGTGGACGGGGCTTCGGGCGGATTCCTCGCCCCCTTCCTCGAACCGGAGCTGGAGTGGGACTTCAGACTGCCGCGGGTCCACTCCATCAACTCCTCCGGGCATAAGTTCGGTCTGGCGCCCCTGGGCGTGGGCTGGGTGGTCTGGCGGTGCGCCGAGGATCTGCCCGAAGACCTGATCTTCCACGTGAACTACCTCGGGGGCGACATGCCCACCTTCGCGTTGAATTTCTCCCGGCCCGGAGGACAGATCGTGGCCCAGTACTACAACTTCCTGCGCTACGGCTTCGAGGGCTACCGGAAGATCCAGCAGACCTGCCGCGAAGGGGCCCGGCGTTTCGCCGACAAGCTCCGGGGCATGGGGATCTTCGACATCATCAGCGCGGGGGGACCGGGGGAAGTGCCCGGCGTCTGCTGGAAACTCCGGCCCAACGTCAAGGTCAATTTCACCCTCTACGATCTGGCCGACCGGCTCCGCACCCGCGGGTGGCTGGTGCCCGCCTACTCCCTGCCGGAGAACTGCCAGGACGTCGTGATCCAGCGGATCCTCGTCCGCCACGGCGTCAGCATGGATCTGCTGGCGAAACTCGCCGGCGATCTGGAATGCGCCGTCAAATATTTCGCCGCTCACCCTGCCGGAAAGGTGACGGAAAAGGAAGGGACCGCCTTCCATCATTGATCCACACAAAAGAAAGGAAAAGTCAACATGTGGAAAACTACCCTCAAATTCGTGGCCGCGGCCCTGGTCTGCGGCGGGTGCTGCACCGGTTCCGACTGCGGAGCCGCCGAGATCGTCGCCGAAGAGGTGGTGGTCGTGGCTCCGGAAGCCCAGGGGACCATGAACTGCGCCGCCCCTGCGCCCAAGCATGACGCCAGGGCCCAGGCAACTCCCGTCACCAAGCCCAAATCCGCCGCCGCCCGCAAAACGGGCCAGCAGCTGGTGAACAGTCTGTGCAAGGGTGACGCCAAGGGGTTCTGCGGCAAGCTCTGCCCCGACATGAAAAAGAAGTTCACCGAAAAGGACTTCGCCCACTGCCGCAAGCAGCTCTACGACAAGATGGGCAAGCCGGTCAAGGGTGAATTCATCGCCGAACTGGCCCATCCCGTCTTCAACATCTCGGTGTGGAAAGTCACCTTCCTGAAGGAGATCCCCGGCAAGAAGCCCGAGGAGCGGCAGGCCCTCTTTCAGGTCGTGACCGGCGAACGCAACGGCAAGATGGAACTGCTGAGCTTCGGCTTCATCTGAAATGAAAAGTCGGCGGAACATGGCGGGGCACGGTAAGTCCCCATGGCTGCTGACGCTGATCCTGACGGCGGGGGCGCTCCTCGGAGCGCCCCCCGCCGGGACCGCGCCCGAATGCCGGACGCTGCGGTTCGTCCAGGACGACGCCCAGGACAAGATGGTCTCGAGGATCTTCACCCTGAAGTACCTTCAGGCCAATGACATCGCCCCCTTCGTCACGGGCATGGTCAAGCGTTACAACATGAACTCCACGGTCAGCTGCTTCAGCTACGTGTACGGCAGGGAACAGCAGCAGATCCTCACCGTGACCACACCGGCCAAAATGATGGCCTGCGTGGCGGAGTTTCTCGACCGGGCCGACCGGAAGATCACCGTCAAAGGCAAGGCGCCCTCCGAGATCCTCCGGGGCACGGGCATCGCCCGGGGCGTCTACCGGCCCCGGTTCCGTTCGGGACAGGTCCTCGTGGATCTGATCGTCAACGGCCTCATCAATGCCGGGCCCTATTCCTCGCTCTACGGCTACGACGCCAACTCCAACCAGATCTACTGGAAGGACAACGCGTCGAACACCGCCTACGTCTACCAGTTCCTGAGCTACCTCGACCGCCCGCCGCCGCAGATCCGGATGCGCTTCAGCATCTGCGAGATCCGGGAAAGCGATCTCCGCGATGTGGGCGTGGACTATCTGGCGTGGAAAAACGGCCCCGGCCTCAATTTGCTGCAGGCGGCCTTCCGGGCGACGGACCTGAGTTCCGCCGGTTCGGCGGCGCTTCAGAGCTTCAGCGGCCCCCTGGGAGGATTCTTCTTCGCGCCTCAGTTCGACGCAAGTTTCATCCGGATCCTGGAGCAGTCCGGGACCGCCCGGAACCGCTCGACGGGGGAACTGACCGTTTCCAACAGCAATGCGCGGACCTACACGTTCACCTTCAATCCGGGGTATCAGAACATCGTCAAGAACGGCAACGACCGGACCTCGGTCACGGGCAGCGCTCTTTCCACGAAGGCAGAACAGCTGACGATCAAGGTCATCAACCCCGTGGTCTGCGTGGACAACGACCCCGGCCCGGAATTCGCCATCGCCCCCTATTTTCCGGGGGAAAACGCCGGGAGCGCCGGAGTCCTTTCCTTCGGCTACGAGATGACCAATTCCGGCGCGATGGAGCGGAACAACTTCGGCACGGAGCTCATCTGCACCACCACGCTCGCGGGCAACGTCTGTTTCCGGCTCAACGAGGAGCGGCTCCTGGGCAGCTGGGAAGAGGAGCGGCAGGTCGAGGAAACCATCGGGATCCCCTATTTGTCGGAGATCCCGTACCTGAAATATCTCTTTTCCACCACCACCGTCAACTACGAAAAGGCCTTCCTTTTCCTCACGGTGACGGCGGAACTGCCCGATACGGCGGCCCCCGCGCCCTTCCAGGGCCGGATCGTCAGGGTCAAATGACCCGGCGAAAGTCTTTTTTCTGCACGAGGTGAATCATGAGGAAAAACCTTTTTCCGTTCCTTTTCGTCGCGGGAGCAGCCCTCTTCGGCGCTCCGGAGCAGCCCAGCACCCCGCGGGATTCCAATTTTCTGCGCACGGGGGCCTACGACGCCACCCGGATCCAGGCCAAGTTCACGATCCCCGTCACGGAGGAAACGAAAGTGGTCCATCTGATCCGGGACAACAGCGACCCGCGGGTCATCACCAAAAGCTATCTGCTCCGGTACGCCGACCCCTACGAGATCCGGGACTGCCTGCGGCAGATGGTGCAGGCCAAGAAGGTGGGCAACACCGCTCTGCTCCAGAACTATCCGGGGAACACGACGCCCTCTCCCGCGCCGGGGAACACGGCCACCCTTTCCTCCGCCGCCCCCGCGAGCCCCGCCGCCGCCCAGCCGACCTTCACCCCGGCCCTGCAGCTGGGGAGCAACACGGCGGTGGAGTGCCTCAAATACGCCGACGGCTCCGGAGTGCTGCTCATCAGCGCCGACGAGTACCGTTTTTCCGATCAGGAGGGCGGGATGGGCTTCGATTCGCTGGTGAAATTCCTCGACCGGCCCCAGATGGGGGAAATGACCGGAACTCAGACCTTCTTCTACTGGCCGAAATACGTTCCCGCCCGAAACCTCTGCCCCCTCGTTCTCAACGTGGGGCTGAACACCGGCGACGTGACGGAGCTCTGGCAGGGCGGCGACGTGGCGGTGTGCGATCCCGATCTGAACCTGCTGATCTTCGACGTGGCCAACTATTCCGTGGCCAACGTGGAAAAAATGCTCCGGAAGTTCGACGTGCCCATTCCCCAGGTGCGGCTCCGGCTGACCGTCTACGAGATCTTCGCCGAAAACGACGAAAAGATCGGCGTGGACTTTCAGGCGTGGAAGAACAACGGGGGCATGGACTTCTTTTCCGCCGGGGGCCGTTACCGGGACAACTGGTCGGCGCTCTACAACGGGAACGGGCTACAATCTTCCGGGTCGGAACGGACCAGCTTCTTCAACTTCAACCCCAAGTGGAACTCCCGGTATCTGGACTTCCTCGCCGCCCGGGGCAAGGGAGCGGTGGTCTTTTCGGGCGAGGTGCTGATCCGGAACAACACCCCGGCTTCCCTCAGGCGGACCAGCGAACTCTTTTATTTCAACGCGCCTATGCCGGAGGAGGAAAAAATGATGTTGAAGCTCTTTTCCGAACTGGCGGGGCGGATCATCAAGGGGGGCGAGGACCTGCCCGTCTGGAAGGCGCCGCCCCAGCAGACCCTGAAGCAGAGCAGCTTCGGGTTTTCCATGGAGATCGCCAACGCCTCGGTGACGGAAGAGGAGACAAACTTCACCGTGAGTTTGACCAACACCAGCCTCATCGGGTTCGACTCCGACGGCTCTCCCCGCTTCGAGGAAAGTTCGATCAAGGATCTCAACATCAGTCTGCCCCACGGCCGGAACGCCTTCGTCATCGGCGGGCTGCGGAAATCGCTCCGGGTGCGGTCGGTCTCGGGGGTCCCGTTCCTGAAGGACATCCCCATATTGGGGAGACTCTTTTCCACCGAATCCACCTCGGTGAAACGCTCCTCGCTGGTGGTCGCGGGTGAGTGCGTCTCGGAATCTCCGGCGGAGCTGACGAAAGTCCGCCACCGTTCCAAGGGCGAACAGCACTGAGGACGGCTTGCGGAAAAAACAAGCGCGGCGCCGGGAGCTTGTCCGCTCCCGGCGCCGCGAATGCGGCGTCCATTCCGGAAAGGGGAAAACGCCTTGCGCTCCTCCCCCTGCTCCGGAAAAGACCGCGGGACTTCAGAATCCCATCTTGTTGACGATCTGCCCCAGCCCCTTGTAGGAGGAGCCGGAGTTCTTCCCGGCGATCTCCGCCTGCAGGGCCTCGATGATCTCGGCGCTGGTGAGCTTTTCATCCTCCAGGTAGAAGAACTGCTGGCGCACGTTGCGGAAGTCGCTGGGAGTCATGTTCTCGATGCGGAAGAGGGCGTTCTTTTCCTCCTGCGTGAGCGCGGGCAGCTTCATGGGCTTGCCGAAATAGGTGTCGAAGAAAATTTCCTTGCCCTCGTTGGTCAGGTAGTCGAAGTGGAGCCTGAAGCTGAACCGCCGCATGGCGGCCTGATCCAGCTTCTGGACCAGATTGGTGCCCACGATGAAGATGCCCTGGAACCTTTCCATTTCCGAAAGAAGCGTGTTGACCTGGCTCACTTCCCAGCTTCTGATCGCGCCTTCGCGGGCGCCGAGGAGCGAATCCCCTTCGTCGATGAAGAGGATCTCGTCGTTGGCTTCGGCTTCGGAGAAGGCGGCGGCGATGCGCTGTTCCGTGGCCCCCACGAAGCTGTCGAGCAGGTCCGAAGCATTCTTGATGCAGAGCTTCTTCCTGAGCTGCTTGGCCAGATACTTGACGAACTCGGTCTTGCCGGAGCCGGGCACCCCGAAAAGGAGCAGATTCATGCGGGGCTGGTCCCGGTTGTCCCGGATGGAACCGGCGCTCTTGAGGAACTTCCTGCAGGCGCCGATGAGCCGGGGCAGCTTGATGCCGCTGCGGATGTTGAGCCCTTCGAGGGAGTAATCGCGGGCGGGCTCCAGCATCTCGTCGGGGGATTCCTGGATCCCCAGCAGCGTACAATGGGCCTTGAGGAAGGTCAGCGTGGCCTCCTCGAAATCCTGGGAGGGATCCTTGCGGCAGAGGGCGGCGGCGTTCTTCACGGCCACGGCGATGCCGCCGGCGTTGACCTGATAGCGAGTGCTGACCCGGCTGATGAAGAAGTCGTCGAGGCGGCCTTCGCAATCGTTGTAGCTCAGGGCGTTCCGCCAGACGTGCTCCCGCGCGGTGGCCGACAGGTCGTCGAAGTAGATGTTGTAGTCGAACCGGCGGCGGCTGCTGGGGTCGATGGCATCGAGCCGGCTGTTGCAGATCCAGAGGATCGTGTGCCGGCTCTGGTCGATGACGGCGTTGAGCTGACCTTTGGTCTCGCCGTCGCGGCCGCCCGTGACCTCCTTGCCGAAGAGGCGGTTGAAGAGTCCGCCGCCCAGGCTGCTGTTCTCGACCATCTTGTCGCACTCGTCCACCACGAGGATGCACTCCTCGGCATCGAGCTGTTTCTGGGCCACGGCCAACGCGGCGTAGCGGAAGGCGGGGCTGTAGCTCATGCGGCGGTTGTCGTCGTCGTTCTGGGCGATGAAGTAGAGTTTCCGCCCCATGTCTTTGGCGAGGCTGGCGGCGAAGCTGGTCTTGCCGGAGCCGGGGACGCCGTAAAGGAGCACGGAAACCCCGGTTTCGGGCGTCTTGGCGAGGATCATCTTCTTGACGATCTCGCCGTGTTTTTCGGCAAGCTTGCCGTGGAAGCTCCAGGGCAGGACCTCGCCGTCGTACTTCGTCCAGAAACGCTCCGCCAGCGGCTTGGAGCTGATGCCGGCCAGAAAGGAGAGGAAGGTCCGGTCCAGATCCAGGTCTTCGTCCACGAGGCCGTATTTGCGGATGTTGTGGCTGTCGTCCATCAGTTCCGCCGCTTCCACGTCGAGGATGCCCAGGGTCCGGGCGAGGGCGTTGATCCTCTCGGCGTTGCGGTACTGGGCCACGTCGAAGTCGCCCAGTTCCACGAAGCCCGTGGCGGAAAGGAAGATGGCGATGATGGCCCGCATCTCCAAGTCCGAAAGATTGAAAATCTGCCTCATTTCTTCGAAGCGCAGTTCCGTGGCGGAGCGCTTGCGGTCGGGAGCGGCCATGGCGGTCTTGTACTCTTCGACCCGGCGGCGGTAGAGTTCGGCGAAAACGTGCCACATCTTCTTGCGTTTGAGCACGTTCTTGCTCAGGTACGAAACGATGTCGTCGGGGTCGTCCTCATCGATTTCCGGGGGCGTGCGGTGCTTGGGGCTGGCCCCCAGAGCCCGGCGTTTTTCGGGCGAGAGCAGTTTGTCGTAGATTTCCGAAAGCTCGTTGACGGTGAGAAAGTTGGCGACCGC
>JAFSYV010000266.1 GCA_017443585.1 Lentisphaeria bacterium
CAAAGATGCCCGCATTGGCGGTCATGCTGAGTCCTTCGGTACTCATAAGGAATCCACCTTCGCGACCACCCAATTGCAACGGCATGAAGAACAACATATTGGCAAACAGAGGCCAACGTCCGGGGGACAATCTTCGATCACCACCGGGACAAGGACTGCCGCACGGATCTCACCTGGGATTCCGGCGCCGAGGCCAGAGGCTCCTACGGCAAGGACTCCGTTTACATCGAAATGGCCATCCCCCTGGCCGCGCTGGGGTGCGACGGGCACAAGCTGGCCGTGGCCGTGGCCGCCTACACCTCGTGGAACCAGCAGGGCGAGGCCCTCTGGGGACAATACCACAAGCCGGAAACATTTACTCTCTTCGAGCTTCCTGATCCCTTCCCCGTGAGGGTGAAAGAACGCCGCTGGGCCTATGCGGGGGGACTCCAGAGCTCCTTCATCACCCTCGAAAACACCGGATCCCGAGACCTGCTGCTCAAGGGGAACTGCAACGGGACTCCCCTCACCGTCAAACTCAAGGCCCATGCCGTGCGGGAGCTCGAATGCCGCGCCGACCTCCCCGCGGGCAAGGAGGGCCGCACGACCCTGAGCCTTTCCGAAGGCGGCCGGGAAATCGTTCATGCCTGCCGCATCTTCACCCCCGTCAGGCTTCTCCACGCGGTCCCCGTGTCGGACCTCGTTTATGAAGGGGAGCCGCTCCGCCTGAAAATCTCGGTCAGCGAAAAGAATCCAGGCCCCGTCACCGTGGAGTACTTCCCCGGCCGGGCCGTCTGTACTTACAAGGGGGAAAAGGTGGAGATCCCCTGGAAGACCGTTCCTTCGCCCTGGAGGTGACCCATGAAACGATCGCTGCTGTTCGTCTGTCTGCTGCTCCCCCTGCTTTTTCTGGAAGCGAAGGAGTATACCGTGGAACTGGATGCCGTACCGGGGGAAGCGCAAATTTTCTTCCTGGATCTGGGGCGGACCGGCGCCGACAGCGCCACATTCCGCCTGACAACTCCCGACGGCAAGCCGGTGCGTTTTTCCTTTGACATGGCGCTTTCGCGGGTGGTGGTCGAGGGGCAGTTCCAATCGCCCGTCAACGGCTACTACTCCAAGGAGTTCGCCCCCGCGTCGGAACGGCGGTTCGAACATCCCGGATTCCTCTCCTTCAAGGCGGTCACCGGGGTGAAGAAGTACATCTTCAAGTTCCGGGACGGGGCGAAGGAGACCCGGAGCCTGCCCGACCCGGCGGTCCGCGGGTGGTGGATCGAACTCCTGCGGGATCCTTATCTCACGGACATCCGCTATATTGCGGGACCCAAGGGGAAGTACAGGATGATCCCCGGCGGGGGTGTCGAATTCACCGCTCCCATCCACATCCCCCGCAGGGCCACCATCGTGGACGAGCGGGTCAACGGGAGGAGATTTTTCGCCCTCGTCCGCTGCGAGGGGCAGTTCAACCTCTTCGCCGTCCGGCTGAGAAACGCCGTCCTGACCCATCTCCCCGTGGTCTCCTGCTATTTCCCGCCCAGCCCGGGAGTGATGCAGGATATCTGCGCCGAAGGGCTGCTGCCCGCGAAGGAGGCCATCGACCCCAAAGTCTCCTTCTGGACCTGCCACTACGTCAAGGGCCCCTCGATTTTGAAGGAGCTCCACGTTCAGGTCCCTCCCATGGGCCGTGAGCTGGGCGTGAGCTTGAAATCCGACCTCTTCAACGACGGGGACGTCATCGAGATCGTCCCCCACTTCGGTGTCGGCGAGTTCCCCGTCCCCTTCGAATCGGGGGGGATCAAGGGGCAGCGCTATGCTTCCTGGCGGGGCAAATGGACCATTGCCGCCCTCCTCGCCGACGGAAAGGGACGGCCCGTCCTCCGGGGGGCGGGCCGGGAACTCCCCCTCCGGAACGTGAAGGAAGGCTCCTACACGCTCACGGTGCGGCTTTCCCTCGACGGTACGCGTGTCATGGAAAAACGTTTCCCCGTCAAGGTCCAGAAGGGGCCTTTCTGACCCTCCGCCCGGGACCGGGGCAGATGTAAAATGCGGGAAATTCCGGAAGAGCCGGGTTGAAAAAACGGCAAAGGCGGGTTAAATTATTCCCCGATCGGAAAAATCGGACCGGGCTGCCGCGGCGGCCCGCACTAAAACAACTGAGAAATGGACTCGAACATGAAGAAAGAATTTTATTTCGCCGTTCTGCTTCTTTCCGCCGCCGCGGGGGCGGCGGAGCTGTACGTTTCGCCCGCCGGGAACGACAAAGCTCCGGGGAGCGCCAAAGCCCCCTTCGCCACCATCGGCCGGGCGGCCCGGACGGCGAAGCCCGGCGATACGGTGAAGATCGGTCCCGGAGTCTACCGGGAACAGATCGCCTTCAGGAAGTCGGGAAAACCGGGTTCTCCCATCACCTTCGCCGGGACCCGCGGGCCCAAAGGGGAATTCCTCACCGTCGTCGAGTCTCCGGGGGTCGTCATCGACAAGTGGACCGCCGCCCCTGAGATCGCCCCCGGCGTGTGGAAAGCGAAGGTCGCCAAACGCCCCAATGTCGTCATGATGGACGGCAAGATGATCGCCCTGATCAACGAGAAGACCATGGCGCTCGAACGGGAAGGGAAGCTGCCGGCGATCCTCGATGAAAACCGCTTCTGGGGGCAGTGGGCCCCCGGCGGGCGGACTCCCGGACTGGATCTGCTCGCACTGCCCGCCGAAATCCAGGTGACTCACCGCTATTTCGGCAAGCGCCGGGAACTTTTCTGGCCGGTGCTCAATTACGTCCTTTCGGGCTGGAAAGGGGGAACGATCTACGTGCGTTTCGCCAACGGCGACACGCCGCAGAAACATAAATTCACCGCCTCCTTCGGTGAGGGATTTTCCCTTGCGAACGTTTCCCACCTCAAGTTCACCGACCTCCACATGCGGGGGAGCCGCTACCAGTTCCACCTCACGGGCAAGAGCTCCTTCATCACCATCGAAAACTGCCTGCTGATGCACGGCGGCGCGCGGATCCGCATCGACGCCGCCGTCACCCATACGACGGTCAGGAACAACATCATGACCCTGGGCTTCATCCGGGACGACCTTTTCGGGCTGCGCAGTTCCGCCGACATGCGGGGCGGGCTGCTCTACCTGATTTTCAAGTACATCATCGGCACCTCCCTGTCGGATGACGTGGGCGTCACCAGCCGGGGGAGCGATACGCTCATCACCGGCAACATCATTTTGCGGGGGCTGATCGGGATCCAGGGCTTCGGCCCCCGGTGGAACATCCACGACAACGTGATCCGCGAAATGTCCAGCGTGGGCACCACCACCGGGCCGGAAGGCGACGGCGAATTCCACGAAAATCTGGTGATGAACTGCGGCATCCCGCTCCGGATCCACCGCATCCGCGAGAAGCGCCGGGATCCGCTCCGCACCGAATACCATTACCGCAACCTCTTCGTGCAGGCGCCCCACGGCGGCAGCGCCGTCTTCGTCCACTGCTCCTCCATGATCGTCGGGGACGACCTGGTCAACTTCGAGAAGGGGAAGGACGGCAAGATGGTCTACAAGAAAAATCCGCCGAATCCCGTCGATCCCGGCAGGTTCTACATCTACCACAACACCTTCTGGGGCGGTCAGGACGGCGGCTACGCGCTGATGGTGGACCGGCTCGCCCGGATCTTCAACGGCAGCGTCATGCCTTTCTACTTCATCAACAACATCGCGAAATTCTGCCCCCGGCACAACCGCCGCTGGATCGACGCCATGGAGGGGAATCTCTTTTACCTCTTCGGGCCCACGGGCATGGAAGAAAAGCTCCGCGACCCCGGCCTCTACAAGACCAACCGCTCCATCGGCGTCGTCACGCCCGAAAAAATCTGGAACAACCACGGCAAGTACGGCCTGCCCGACGTGACCGTTTCCGCGAATTCCCCCGCGGCCGGGTGCGGCATCGACATCACGAAGGCGAAACTCGGCAAGGAGGGCCGCACGATGCCGAAGCTCCCCGGCTTCGCCCCCGGCTACTTCAAGGGCAAGGCCCCCGCCGCGGGAGCCTTCCAAATCGGGGACTCCGAAGAAAAATTCTACGAGATGCACCGCCGGGCGGAAGAGGCTTCCAAGATGCTCCGGGGGAACCGGTAGGCAGTCGGCATGCGGCGTATCCTCCTGACCGCGTTTTTCTGTTTTTGCTTTGTTTCCATTCTTTCGGGAGCGGAAAAAATGAAGATCGTCTGTTTCGGTGACAGCCTCACCTCATGCGGCGGCGAAGGGGGCCGGTATTCCGATATGCTCCAGAAGTCGCTGCCCGATTACGAGATCATCAACAGCGGCAAGGGGGGCGACACCATCGGCGGCGGCTTGGCCCGGCTGGAGCCGGCGGTGCTGGCCCACCGGGCGCAGTATCTCGTCGTCGGCCTGGGTGCGAACGACTACTGGCGGCGCAAGCGTTCCCTCGACGACCTGAAGAAGGACTACGATCTCCTCCTTTCCCACTGCGCCGCCGCGGGGATGAAGATCGTCATCATCAGCTGTTTCGGGAACGAAAAAGTGCCGGAAGGGGTCGTTCTCGACTGGAAGAAGCCCGGGCTTCCCTTGGAGCATTACGCCGCCGGGATAGCCCTCATCGAGCGCGAACTGGTCAAAAAATACCATGCGGGATATGTCCCCGACATGCAGTGCGGCATAACCCCCAAGGGCAGAAAGGACCTCTGGAGCGATTCAAATCACCCCAACGCGGCGGGGAACAAAATCGTTGCGGACACCATCCTCCCGGAATTGCGCAAGATCCTCAAGTAACGGGGATATCAATAAGAGGCGTTCTTGGGGTAGATGTAGCGGCGGGTCCTGGCGCCGCCGCCGGCCAGATCGTTCCGGACGAAGGTGCCGCAGTGGCCGTCGCAGAAGACCGTATTGGCCTTGGAGCTGTGACGGAAGGTGACGGCGGCTCCGCGGTTCCCCGTCATCATGGGCCACGAGGTGTCGGCGATGGCGGCGCTTGCCGTGGGCCTGATGATGTTGTCACTCGGCGACGCCGTGAGCGACGTGCCTTCGATGGTGTAGAATTTGGTCCCCGGATGGACGATCTGGGAGAACTTCTTTATCGCATGTCCGTCATTCTGGTTGCTGGCGATGTAATAACTCAAACAATACGACAGGAGCGGCGCTTCGCCCCCCGCCTGCCAGTGTTCCGTGGCCGAAGGACAGGCCAGAGCCACGAGCATCTTGGCTTTCAGACCCGAAATGAGCCCGTAGGGAACGCCGCCCACCTTGCCGCCTACCCAGCGGCAGAGTTCCGGCTTGATGTACATCGCCATGGCGAAGTTCCACATCCGCGATCCCGCATTGCCGAAATGAACATATCCCTTGTTGTCGGTGACGTACATCTGGAAGGCGCTGCCGATCCCCTTCAAATTGTTGGTGCAGGTGGTGGCTCTGGCCCGTTCCCGTGCCTGCTGCAGTGCGGGCAGCAGCATGGAGGCGAGGATGGCGATGATGGCGATGACCACCAGCA
>JAFSYV010000267.1 GCA_017443585.1 Lentisphaeria bacterium
CGCCGGATTCTACCGGGCCGTGAGGAATATTCCCCATTTGCGGGTATTGGAACAGCGTGAGGTCTTCACCGGCCCCCTCGGGTACGAGGAGCAGCACGCATTGACGCTGCGGCGGAATCTGGTCTGGTGCCGCCTGGGGCTCGCCCTCAAATGTTACCGTTCCGAAAAGGGGAAATATCCCGCCTCGCTTCGGGAGCTCGTTCCAACTTACCTCGAAAAGGTCCCGCCCGACCCGGTGACGGGGAAGAGCATCACCTATTCCTCCGACGGCAGGGATTTCAAGTTCTCCCTTGCCGCCATACCTGGGGCTTCCATTTCGCAGCCGCTCGAGCTGGGAAGCAAACCTCATGTCAAGTAAGCCCGCAAAATACGGTTCCATCCTCGTCGCGGGGCTCTTCGGGGCGCTGCTGTGCGTCTGCCTCGCGTGTCCGCGCCTGCCGTGGGACACTTACGGTTTCTGCGGCCTTTCTTTGCTGATTTTCGGAACGCTCCTGCTCTGGCTGCTGCTCTTCGCCTTACTCAAAAAGGAGCGGGGACTCCTCCTCGTCTCGCTCCTCCTCTTCCCCCTCCTGCCCGCCGCGGGCACGGCGTGGACCTACGGCGCGTGGCGTTACCGGATGGAACTCCGGGAGACATACGCAAAAGCCCCGAAGGTCGGGAACGCCAACAACATAAATCTGATGCCGGAAAAGGCAGCCCGGGAATACGCACGATACGACAGGCATCCCCGCTTCCGGGAGGTGAAAGGCGGCATCCTGTGGACGCTCCTTTTCGCGCTCCTCTGCTGGGGCGGGAGCGGCGCGTTCCTCCTCTTCCGGCGGCTCCGGCCCGCGCCGACTGAAAAGACGGAGTAAACGCTCCGCGCAAAAAGTTTTCTTTTTTCGAAAAAGGGAGATAAGAATTTTATCTCCGCGGCGTCTTACTTATCGAAAACCTGCAGCGGGGGACGCTCCGGTGCGGGAAATGCCGGATGATGAAGTCGAACATGTTCACTAAATCTGACGAACAGGGAAGGACAAACCAATGGATGAAATGGAAGAACGCTTTCAGCGTCTCTGCCGCGAGGAGTTGGGTTACCTGCGCGGGGGAGTGTTCCGGATCGTCGGCAACGCGGCCGACACCGACGACGTGATCCAGGAAGCGCTGATGCGGGCATACCGCCGCGCCGGGTCGTTCCGGAAGGAAGCGGACCTGCGGAGCTGGGTCTACAGGATCGCGGTGAACTGCGCTTTCGACCTTCTGCGCGAGCGGAAACGTCAGGCGGAAGCGGGACAGCGCTACGCCGACGAAGCGGGCGACGGGAAGGATGACGCCCACGAGGCACGGCTCGCGGCGCTGGAACACGCGGTTTCCGAGTTGCCGGAACTTTACCGCGAGGCGGTGGTCTGGGGATGCCTCAGCGACCTTTCGGGAAACGAGGCGGCGTCCCGGCTGGGATGCAGCGAAAACACCCTCTACCAACGGGTTTTCAAGGCAAAACAGATGTTGAAGAAGCTGATGACCGAAGAGGAGGTGACACGATGATGAACGATTTTGTACTGGACGAACTGCTGACGCAGTGGAAGACGGAACGCGCCCCGGAAAAAGACGCTTTCACCTCTCCGGAACGTTTTGAAGCGGCGTTTTTCGCCAAGGTCACCGCCGAAAAGCCGAAGCGGGCTCCGAAAAAGATGTCGGTGGCGGATGCCATGAAAAGATTGTTCGGGCTCGAAGGCAGCCCCGCGATGCCGATGCCGTGCGCCCCCAAGCCCTCGCTGTCGGTCCGAAAGACCTTTCGCGCCCCGTCCGGTCCGCTCTTCGCAGCATCTTTATGCCGCGCCGCGGCGCCCGGGCTGTTCGATTCGTCCGACTGCGGATGTCCGCCCGACAGGGACGCTACGGTCGTGTTCGACACCGAGGAGTACAAGACCGTCGGCGAGCGGCCCTTCGCGGCGACGACGACAAATCCCCTCTCCACCTTCGGAGTCGACGTGGATACCGCCATGTACGCCAACTTGCGCCGGATGATCCTCGAAGAAGACCGGCTGCCCGCCGCCGAGGCGGTGCGGATCGAGGAGCTCATCAACTACTTCAGCTACGACTACCCGCAGCCGGAAAAAGAGAGCGTGATGCGCCC
>JAFSYV010000268.1 GCA_017443585.1 Lentisphaeria bacterium
CCTCTGCGGCCTCTTCTACCGGGGGAGCTTCGGCTTCTACGTGGCGAAGGAGGGACTGGACGCTTCGCGCATCGAGATATTGCGCAAAGCTCTCCTTTCTCTGCCCGGCGAGCGGAGCCGGCTGAACAGCCGGAAGGCGGAGCTCGACAAGCAGACCTCCCAGACCGACCGCTGGAAGACCAAGGGCGAGATCGAACGGCTGAAAAAACTCATCCGCTACGAGGAACTGAAGCTGGAACGTGAAAAGCTCGCCCAAAACGAAGCCAAATACCGGGCGAAAGTCTCCGAAGCGGTCCAAATCGCCGCTTTTCTGGGGGTGAAAGTTGACGCCTCGACCTTCGGCAGCGCCGAAGCCTCCCGCAAGGCTGCGGACGAACTGATCGAAAAATGCACCGAACAGCGCCGCTATCACGACATCGGCAACGGCCTTTTCTTCCGCAAGGAAAGCTACTGCAACGGGGACTATCACTGGCATCTGCTGGGGTTCCTCGCGGGCGGCCAGAAGTCCGGCGACCGGGAGTCGACCCACGTGCTCCATCTGCTCTACCGGCACCGGCGGGAAGGGCAACGCTCGGAAACGCTCTATTTCCCCTTCATCAGCACGGTGCGGGACGGGGAAGACTCCCGTTTCAGCTTTTTGTGGCGGGTCTTCAGTCTGAGCCGCCGCAACGGCAAAACAAGCGGGCACATCCTCTTCATCCCCTTCGGCGGCCGCTGACCTTTCCGCGACAGGCGGCCGGTCCCGCCCCAAACAAAGAAAAAAAAGGTTTTCGCGGAGTTTTCTCTTGTTTATTCCGCGTTTGTGGTGTACATTATGGGGTGTGCGTCATACCAACAACCTTCGTATATAGGGAAATGATCGTGGACAGCAAATACGACACCTACGACAATCCGCTGACCGGACGCTATGCGGGCAAGGAAATGAGCCGCATCTGGTCGCCCCAGTACAAACACTCCACCTGGCGGCGGCTGTGGCTGGCTCTGGCCGAGAACGAGCAGGCCCTCGGCCTCCCTGTCACCGACGCCCAGATCGCCGAACTCCGGGCCCACCTCGAAGACATCGACTTCGAGCGGGTGGCCCAGATCGAAAAGGAGCTCCGGCACGACGTCATGAGCCACATCCGGGCCCTGAGCGAGCTCTGCCCCCAGGCCGCCCCCATCATCCACCTGGGCGCCACCAGTTGCTACGTCACCGACAACACGGAGCTCATCCAGCAGCGTGAGGCCCTCAAGATTATCCGCGGCAAGCTTCTGCTGCTCATCAGCAAGCTGGCCAAATTCTGCGACACGTACAAGAGCCTCCCCACGCTGGGCTTCACCCACTTCCAGCCCGCCCAGCTCACCACCGTGGGCAAGCGCTTCGCCCTCTATCTGCAGGACTTCGTCCTCGACCTCGAACGGGTGGAGCGTCAAATTGAGGAACTCCCCTTCCGCAGCGTCAAGGGGACCACCGGCACCCAGGCAAGTTTCCTCGAACTCTTCAACGGCGACCACGCCAAGTGCCGGGAGCTGGAACGGCGCGTGGCCAAAGCCATGGGCTTCGACAAGGTGATCTTCCTTTCGGGCCAGACCTACACCCGCAAGATCGACTATTTCGTGTTGAGCGTCCTTTCCGGCATCGCCCAGTCCGCCTCCAAGATGGCCACCGACGTGCGGTTGCTCGCCAGCATGAAGGAGATCGAAGAACCCTTCGGCAAAAGTCAGGTGGGCTCCAGCGCCATGGCCTACAAGCGCAACCCCATGCGGAGCGAGCGGGTGACCTCTCTCGCCCGCTACGTCATGAACCTGCCCGGCAACGCCGCCATGACCGAAGCCACCCAGTGGTTCGAACGGACGCTGGACGACTCCGCCAACCGCAGGCTCTCGCTCCCCGAAGCCTTCCTCGCCACCGACGTGGTGCTGTCGGTCCTCATCGACATCTCCTCGGGGTTCCAGGTGTGGCCCAAGGTCATCGAAAAGCACGTCAGAGCGGAGCTGCCCTTCATGGCCACGGAAAATCTGCTCATGGAAGCGGTGAAGCGGGGCGGCAACCGCCAGCAGCTCCACGAGGTCATCCGCAGCCACTCCATGGATGCCTCGCGGCAGGTCAAGGAGTTCGGGAAAGACAACGATCTTCTGGAACGGCTCAAGAACGATCCGGCCTTCGCGTGCGTGAAAGAGGACTTCGATTCCATCGTGGATCCGGCCAAATTCGTGGGCCGGGCCCCGGAACAGGTGGCGGACTTCCTCGCCGAAGTGGTCGACCCCATCCTCGAAGCCGAAAAGGAGCTTCTGGGCAATGTGACCGTGGACAAAGTCAACGTGTAATCGACATCAGATAAGGAGAAAATCATCATGGCCTTCATGGACGAACGCTATCTCATCACCAACGCGACGGGGGAAAAGCTCTTCCGGACCGTCAAAGACCTCCCCGTGGTGGACCCCCACAACCACGCCAACGTGAAGGAGATCGCCGACAACGCCTGCTACCGCGACGCCTGGCAGCTCTTCGCCGCCACCGACCACTACGTGTGGGAGATCATGCGGAAACGGGGCGTGCCCGAATCCCTCATCACCGGAAAAGCCGCCTCGCCGAAGGAAAAATTCCTCGCGCTGGCCAAGGTCTTCCCCGAATTCGCCGGGAATCCCGTCTACGAGTGGATCCATCTGGACTTGAAGCGCTACTTCGGCGTGGAGGAGCTCCTGAGCGAAAAGACCGGTGAAAAGATCTTCGACGCCGTCAACGCGAAACTCGCCACCGACGCCTACCGGCCTCAGGCGCTCCTCACCGGGCCCCTGAACGTGGAGGCCATGTGCTCCACCGACGATCTCATCGACACCCTCGAAGACCACGACCGGGCCAACGCCGCCTTCGGCAAGGTGCTGGTGCGGCCCACCTGGCGCCCCGACAAAGCGATGAAGGTCTTCGCTTCCGACTGGCGCAGTTACATGGGCAAAGTCGAACAGCGTTTCGGGATCAAGCTTGCCTCCCTCAAGGACCTCTTCGACGCGGTGAAGCGCTCCCACGACTACTTCGCCGCCCGGCACTGCGTGGCCAGCGACCACGGCATCGAACTGCCCCTGCGGGGCGATTACGAGTACGCCGACGCCGACAAGGTCTTCCGCAAGGCCCTGGCCGGGGAAAAACTCACCAATGACGAAATGAACTGCTACATGGGGGCCTTCCTCACCGAATGCGCCCGGCTCAACAGCGAAACGGGCTGGGTCACTCAGCTCCACCTCGGGGCCGTCCGGGACGTGCGCAAGAGCCTCTTCGACGCCATGGGGCCCGATGTGGGCGGCGACATCAGCAACCACTATCTGGACTACGCCCCCGCGCTGTGCAGTTTCCTCAACCGCTTCGACGACAAGCTGAAAGTCGTGCTCTACTGTCTGGATCAGGGCCATCAGGCCACGCTGGCCACCATCTCCCGGGCCTTCGGGGCGAAGGTCGCCCTGGGCTCCGCCTGGTGGCTCTGCGACACCCCCATCGGCATGCGGCGGCAGCTGGAATACATCGGCGCCGTGGACACCTTCATGAACTTCGCAGGTATGGTTTCCGACTCCCGTAAGCTGCTCAGCTACGGCTCCCGGTTCGAAATGTTCCGCCGGGTCCTTTCGGACGTGCTGGGCGACCTGACCGAAAGAGGCCAGATGCCCGAGGAGATCGCCGCAAACATCGCCCGCTCCATCGCCTACGACGGCACCAAGAAATTCTGGAACTTCTGATCATGGCCAAAAGCGAACTCTACAAAAACGCCGGGGTGGACATCGACCTTGCCACCGATCTGCTTCAGGACGTGAAACCGCTGCTGGCGGCCACCCGCCGCCCGGAAATGCTGGCCCCCGTGGGCGGCTTCGGCGGACTTTTCCAGATCGACCTCGCCAAGTACAAGGAGCCCGTCATGGTCTCCAGCATCGACGGCGTGGGCACCAAGCTCATGGTGGCCATGATGATGGAAAAGTACGACACCGTGGGCTACGACATCGTCAACCACTGCATCAACGACATCGCCGTGCAAGGCGCCGAACCGGTCTACTTCATGGACTACATCGGCATCGGCAAACTGCGCTCACCCCTCTACGAACAGGTGCTCGCGGGCATCGCCAACGCCTGCAAGGCGGCCAACTGCGCCGTGCTGGGCGGCGAAACGGCGGAAATGCCCGGCATGTACGGCAACGACTTCGATCTGGTGGGGGTCATCACCGGGATCATCGAGAAATCGAAGATCATCACCGGCGAAAAGATCGCCCCCGGACACGCCGCCATCGGCATCGCTTCCAACGGGCTCCACACCAACGGCTTCAGCCTGGCGCGGAAGATCCTTTTCGACAAGGCCGGATTCACGGTGAACTCCCGCCCCGCCGAACTGGGCGGCGAAAGCGTCGGCGAAGCGCTGCTCAAGCCCCACACCTGCTACTATCCCGCCATCAAGGCGGCGCTGGAGTCGGGACTTTCCCTCGACGGCATCGCCCACATCACCGGCGGAGGTCTCTACGACAACGTGCCCCGGATCCTGCCTGAAAACATTGGGGTGGCCTTCGATCCCGCCGACGTGCCCGTTCCCCCCATCTTCAGACTGCTGGTGGAAAAGGGCGCCGTGGGTCATGAAGAGGCCTACCGGGTCTTCAACATGGGGGTGGGCATGGTGTGGTTCGTGCCCGAAGCCGAAGCCGACCGCGCCGTCGGTCTGATCGAAGCGCAGGGGTTCACCGCATGCCGCATCGGGGAAGTCGTTTCCGGATGCGGCGTCACGGTGAAGTAAGGGCAACGCCATGGGTATTTTCCGGGAAATCAGGACCCGCTTCAGGGCTCTGCGCCACGGCAGCGGCACCGTTCTGCGGGAATCCCTGGCCTCGCTTTCCTCCTTCTTCGGCAGCGGCAGGGAGCGGGATGAGGTCCGCCGGGGCGTCTATCCTCTGGTGAAGCTCCTCTTCATCCGGAACGGCGGGCTGTCGGCCCGGCAGACCGAAGCCTTCAAGGACCTCCTCGAAGAGATCGCCCCCGAAGCCAATCCCGAAAAGGTCCTCCGGGAACTCGAGGAAACCCCCGTTGCGGATTATGAGGACGTTCTCGCCTCACTGCGGACTTTCCCCCCGGAAAAACGGGATAAGTGCATCACCTTTCAGCTGGCCCTGGCCGCCCGGTTCAAGGCGGACGCCGAAACGATGGAGCTTCTGAAGAAGATCTCCCTCGACTCCGGCATGGAGGAGCCGAAATTCACTTCCGCGCAAGAGGAGATCCGCAAGATCCAGGAACGCCGGGAAAAGGTCTTCCGGTCCGGCACGGGGATCATCGCCGCCCTCATCGTGCTGGCGGTGTTCATCCTCACCGCCACCTTGCTGCGTTCGGTGATCTTCGGGCTTATCCTCGCCTACCTGCTGCTGCCCCTCGAACGCCTCTACGAAAACAGCTGGCGGCGGAAACGGGGGCCCGGCTACTGGCTCGGGACTCTCGGCACCTGCCTGACCTGGCTGCCCCGGACCATCGCTTCGGCGTTGGGCCGCCGGGGCGATCCGCCCACCCCGGAACAGCTCCGCAAAAAGGAGGAACAGCGGATCATCAGCCGCGCCGTGAGCCAGACGGTCTTCACCGCGCTCATCGCCGTATGTCTTTTCGCCTGGGCCGTTTCCACCGTGACCACCGACTATCTGCAGGGAGTCGGGCTCCGCATCAAAGCCGCCGCGGCGGAACTCAACGCCACGAAAGGGCGGGAGGGCGACTCCCCCGCCACCACCTTTCTGCGGCAGACCAGGGAGAAACTGCTGGCCATCCCGGCCATGAAGTATATCATCGACAAGGTGGAACACACCCTCAAAGACGAAAAGGCCCGGAACGAACTTCTCACCATGGTGGTCCGCCGCTCGGGGGGCATCTTTTCCTTCCTCTTCGGCATCATGGGCTTTTTCGGGACCCTCATCTTCGATCTGCTGCTGACGGTCTTTTTCGGACTCCTCTTTTTGATGAAGCTCGCGGAGTTCCGGAGCTCCGGGCAGGGGTCGCAGGGGGACTTTGCGGTCCACACCATTCTGGTGAGCAACTGGCTCCCCAACGTTTCCGAATCCACCTTGAGCGAGGCGAAACACATCCTGGGCGGCGTCTTTTCCCGCCTGCGGGTGTGGGTCCGGGGCTATCTCACGCTGATGCTCATCGACAGCACGGTCTACACCATCCTCTTCGGACTGCTGGATGTCCCCTGCTTCCCCCTGCTGGGCATACTGGCCGGATGCGGGATCCTGCTCCCCTACGTGGGGCCCATCTTCTCGTGCTGCGTCACGCTGCTCGTGACCTGGCTTGCCGGTGACGCCTCCTTCGCCCAGCTCGTCCTCGTGGGCTGCTGTTATCTGCTCTACAACGGCGTCATCGAACAGTTCATCCTCTACCCGCTGGTCATCGGGGAGTCCCTGGGGCTGACCACCCTCGAAACCATCATCGTGGTCCTGCTGGGGGCGATCTTCGCCGGTATCGCGGGCATGATCCTGGCCTTGCCCGCGGCGTCGGTGATCAAGTATCTGGCGCCCCGCATCTACCGCTGCTGGGACGACTACCGGTCATCGGGTCCGGAGTCCTCAGGAGCATGAAGCTCCCCATCGAGCCTTTTCTGGGCGAGATCCGCCGCCGGGTCCGGGAAGAGGGGCGTCTGCTCCTCACCGCCGCGCCCGGAGCGGGCAAGACCACCTGCGTCCCCGGCGCGCTGGCCGCCGAATTCCCGGAAGGACGGATCTTCCTGGTGGAACCCCGGCGGGTGGCCGCCGCGGCCGCCGCGTGGCGCATCAGCGAAATTCTGGGCGAGGAGCCCGGCGGCACGGCGGGCTATGCCGTCCGGGGCGAACACTGCGGCACTTCCCGGACGAGGATCATGGCCGTGACTCCCGGCGTCCTGCTGCGGAAACTTCAGCAGGACCCGGCGCTGGAAGAGGCCGTTGCGGTCATTTTCGACGAATTCCACGAGCGCTCCGCGGAGTGCGATCTGCTTTTCACCCTGCTTCTGGACAGCGCAAAAGCGCTCCGGAGCGACCTGAAGATCGTCCTCATGTCCGCCACGCTCGAAACCGCGCGGGCGCGGGAGCTGCTGGGAGCGGGGGAGCCCCTCGTCGTTCCGGGCCGGGAATTCCCCGTGGAAGTGCGCTGGAGCGACGCCGTCTGTCCCCGCGAACGGATCCCCGAGACCATGGCGGGAGCTATCTTGCGGGCGCTCCCCGAAACGGAAGGGAACATGCTGGCCTTTTTTCCGGGCACGGGCGAGATCGGAAGATGCGCGGAACTTCTCGAGGGGCGAACCCCCGCGAACGTGCCGGTGCAGGAACTCCACGGGGCCCTGCCCCTCGGGGAACAGTCGCAGGTCCTGAAAGCCGCCCCGCCGGGGACCCGGAAAATCGTGCTGTGCACCAACATCGCCGAAAGCAGTCTCACCGTGGCCGACGTGCGCTGCGTCATCGACTGCGGTTACGAACGGCGTCCCTGTTACGACCCCGGAAGCGGCCTCACCTTTCTCGAAACCGTGCCCGTTTCGCAGGCCTCGGCGACCCAGCGCAGCGGCCGGGCGGGACGGGTGGCCCCCGGCATCGCCCTGCGGCTGTGGAACAGGGAAAGCCACGGCGGGAGAGCCCCCTTCCGCCGGCCCGAAATATGCAGCTGCGAACTGGCCTCCCTCGCGCTGGAACTGGCCTTATGGGGGGCGGAGCCCGGTCAGCTGGAGTGGCTGGATCCCCCGCCCGAAGGCGCCTGGCGCGAGGCGGTCGCGCTCCTGAGATCCCTCGGCGCGCTGGACCGGGACGGCCGCCCCACACCGAAAGGGAAGCGCCTCGCCTCGTTCCCGGTCCATCCCCGGCTGGCGGCCATGCTGCTCCGGGGCGAAGAACTGAACGCTCCGGGAGTGGCCGCAGGCCTGGCGGCCCTGCTGGAAAACCGCACCGACACCTCTTTCCCCGACACGGCCGACGTGGAGACCCAGCTGCTCCACCTGCGGAAGCATTTGAGATCGTACCGGGGGCACCGGGTGATATTGGACCAGCTCAAAAGCATGCTCCATGCGGAGCCCTTTTCCGGCGACATGGGTCTGTGCGGCGAACTTCTGCTGGCGGCCTTCCCGGAGCGGCTGGCCGGACTCCGGCGGAAAAACGGTCTTTCGTACACCTTGCGCAACGGCCGGGGAGCGACGCTTGCCGAGGGGGACATCCTGCGGGGAAGCGAATTTCTGGCCGTGGCCGAACTGGGGGGCCGGGGTTCCGGCGACGCCCCGATCCTGCGGGCGGCACCCCTCACACGGGAAGAGGTCATGCCCCTCATCGCGGACGAGATCGAGGAAAAACGGCTCTGTTCCTTCGACGAAAGCGCCTCGCGGGTGCAGGTGCGGCAGCTGAGCTGCGTGGGCAGTATCGTGCTCGCCGAAAGGCCCGTTCCGGCGGAGCCCGGAGAGTTGCCCAAGGCCCTTCTGGAGTATGCCGCGAACAAGGGGATCCGCCTGATCTCCCCCGGCGACAAGACCGGGAACGCCCTGTGGGAACGGCTCCGTTTCGCCCACCGGGCGGAGCCGGAACTTTTCCCGGAGTGGAACGGGAAGAAACTCGCCGCCGAAGCGTGGGTGCTGCTGCCGGAACTGAAAACTCTTTCACAACTCTCCGGGATCGGCTGGGCGCCGCTCCTGAAAACCCTGGCGGGGCGGGAAGTCATGGAGAGACTGGACCGGGCGTATCCGGAAAAATACCGCACCCCCGCCGGGGCGGAACACCCCATCGACTACTCGGGCGAAACGCCCCTGCTGCGGGTCAAACTGCAGGAGATGCTGGGGGTGAAGGTCCATCCCGTGACGGGGACCCGGAAACTCCCCCTCAGGATCGAGCTCCTTTCGCCGGCCCTGCGGCCCATCCAGACCACTTCGGATCTGCCGGGGTTCTGGCACGGCACCTACGCGCTGGTGCGCAAGGAAATGAAGGCCCGTTATCCCAAACACTTCTGGCCGGAGGATCCCGCCGAAGCGCTTCCGAGCCTGCGGAGCGTGAAAAAAAAATGACCCGCCTCCCCATTCCGGGCGAGACGGGCCGCGGGAAGCGCTCTTACTTGACCAAACCTTCCTTCTCCCTCTTGTAGGTGGAGCTGGTGGGGATGCCTTTCTGGATGGACTTCTTGGCGTCCGCTGCGCCGCTGGTGACCTGCTTTTCGGCCTTCTTGACGGCCCGGCCCATGTCCTTCGCGACCCGGTCCACGTCGTCCTTGTTGTTCCGGTAGTAGAAGACGCCCGCGGCGACGATGGCGATCAGCACGACGACGACGATGATCGCCCGGAGGCGGCGTCTGGCGTCGATCGTCTTCTTGTCGCCCATGGCGGTATCCACGCGTCCGGCGGCGCTTTCGGCACGGGCGGCGCAGGCCTCGGAACAATAGTTTCCGCCGTTTTTGCTGACGACGCACTTGGCGCAGACGGCTTTCCCGCAGACGGCACACCGGGCCACCGCCGGCTCCTCGGAATGATTGAAGCAAAAATTACCCGCCATGACAAAATTCCTTTCCTTTTGTTCCACCGCAAAGGGGTGAAGGCTCAAAGTACACTTCTTCGAGTTCCGCCGAATGGGAATGCCGGAAGAAAGGCGGTCCCTTCCGTTTCCCCGCAAAGGCGGCTCCGGGAGTTCAATATAGCACACGGAACGCCAAAAGTCAAGTGCGGAAGTGTTTTTCCTGCAAGAATCTGCGTCAAAAAGTCAAACCTGGCGGGAAAATCGCTCCGCAAGTTCACGGTCCGCGAGGGAGGGTGGCCGATATATCTTCCGGGCCTCCGATTTTCAAGTTTTTTCGCCTTCCCCGGCCGGAAGTTCCGCGAAAAAAACGTTTCGCGGTTGAAAAAACCGCCGGGGCGGGGTATATTAGCGGCGGCATATCATGCCCGTGTCGACAACCGAACACAAGGAGACAATAATGAGAAAAACCGTTCTTCTGCTGCTTCTGGGAACTGCCGCTTTGCTGTCGGGCGCTGTTTCCGACAACGTTTCCCACGCCAGACGGGTGCTGGCCGAAAATCCGCCGCCGCGGAAAATCAGCGTGGGGGCGGAAAAGATCCTCCCCCTGAGCGTGAAAGGAAAACCCTGCGTCGAGATCGTCATCGCCGCCAATGCGCCTTCGGTGGTCCGCCTGGCCGCGCAGGAGCTGCAGTACTTCCTCTCGGCCTCGCTGGGGGGCAAGGTGGAGATCCGCAAGGCTCCCGGCCCCGCGCCGACGAAGATCTACTTGGGCGACCATCCCGAACTGCGCAAGCTGGGCGTCGATCCCGAAAAGATGTGGATCGAAAGCTTCATCATCCGCACCGACGGCTGCCGTATCTTCATCGCGGGCAAGGACACGCGGGTCAACTTCGGATACGGCTACGGGGACGGCGACCGGGGGACTCTCTTCGGCGTCTACGGCTTCCTCGAAAAGTTTCTCGGGATCCGCTTCTACTTCCCCGGCGAGATCGGGACCATCATCCCGAAACACCCCGACCTGAGTCTGGGGAGCATCGACATTTTCGACCGGCCCGACTACCCCCGCCGCCGCATCTATCCCGGCCCCCAGGCCCGCTGGTTCCCCGAAAACGACGCCAAAGAGAATCTCTGGCGGCACAGTTTGCGGATACGCTGCGAAAGCTTCTACGTCCCCGTCTGCCACAGCCTCGAACGGCTGGAGTACGTTCAGCGCTTCGGCAAGAGCCGTCCGGATTTCTTCGCCCTTTCGCCCACCGGCAGCCGCTACCTCGACCCCGGCGTTTCGGTCTGCGGCAACCTCTGCCTGACCAATCCCGATTTCCGAAACGAACTCTACAAGGACGCGGTGGCCTTCCTGACCGGGCAGCCGGCCAAGTCCCGCGGCCTCACCCGCTGGGACCACAGCATCGCCCGCAGGGGATTCTTCAACATCATGCCCAAGGACCACTTCAGGGACTGCAATTGCCCCAACTGCAAGAAGTTCGACCGGGCCGACCTGGTTTGGGACCTCATCTGCGATATCGCGAACCGGCTCAAGAAGAACAATGTCCCCGGTTACATCACCGCTCTGGCCTACGCGCACTACTGCCGTGTCCCCGCGATGGCCATCCCGGAAAACGTGCTGGTGATGGTTTCCGCGCAGGGCCCCTGGGGCGACCGGAATCCTTCGGCCCGGAAAAAGCATGACGCCCTCATCGCCGACTGGTACAGGAAGACCGGACACAAGCCCTGGACCTGGAGCGCGGTCTACAAGTACGGCGGACTGGCGCTGCCCAACGTTCCGCCCTCGACGCCGCGGGCCATCATCGGCTACTTCGGACGGCACAGAAACGACCTGTGCGGCTCCTTCATGGAGTCCGAGACCGACCATTGGATCCTCTCCTTCCTCAATTACTACGCCTTCACCAAGGTCAGCTGGGACAACTCCACCGATGCGGACCGGCTCCTCGGCGAATTCTACTCCCTCATGTTCGGCGCCGCCGCCAGGCCCATGGCCGAGATCTTCGAAACCATGGAAAACATCTGGGTCGGCAAGATCGCCGGCAGGATCGTGGACACGCCGCTCGGGTCCAACGCCGTTCCCCCCAGCGACTACGAGGTGTGGGAAAAGCTCTACTCGCCCGAACAGTTCAGGCGTTTCGACGCCCTCATCGCCCAGGCCCTGAAGCTGGCCGCGAACGACCCGGCGGCGACGAAACGGATCCGCTACTTCGAGCGTCACCTCATCGGGCAGATCAAGGCCGGCGCGCAGAAGTATCTCGCCACCCGCTCCGCCGTCGACGACTGGCGCTACGCCATACTGCCCGTCCCCTCCGCCCCGGACGAGAAGGCGTGGGCCAAGGCGCCCGCGGCCTTTCTGGTCCCGTGGAAGCCTTCGGAGTTCTCGGACGTCCGAACCAGCTTCAAGGTCCTGCGGGATGAGAAAAATCTCTACTTCCGCATCGTCTGCGGCGAAACGGATCCCGCCAACATGGTCGCAGAACGCTCCGGCCGGGACAACCCGGACCTCTGGCAGGATTCCGTGGTCGAACTGTTTCTCAACCCCTCCGGCGACCGGAAGGTCTATTTCCACTTCATCGTCAACTCCAGGGGGGAGCTTTACGACTCGAAGATCACGAACCACGGCGCCAAGGGAACCACGGACGTCAAGTGGAACTCCCGCGCCGCCGTCAAGGTCACCGTGAACAAGACGGACTGGCAGGCGGACTTCACCTTGCCCCTCGCCGACCTGGGCAAAATCGATCCGGCGAAATTCGTCGCCAACGTGGGCAGATACCGGGTGCTCAAGAGCAAATCGGAGATCTTCAGCTGGTCGCCCTACATCAAAGGCTTCCACAATCTGGAAAACTACGGCATCTTCGTCTTCGCCGACAAGCTCCCCGCTGCGGAGAATCTGCTCAAAAACGCCGATTTCGCCGCGCCCCGGTGCGGCCGCACCTTCGGGCGCGTGTGGATCACCAACCAGCGGGATGTTGACAACGGCAGCGTTTCCCTGGACAAGACCACCTTCCGGACCGCGGGACAGTGCCTGAAAATCACCTCCGCGACCGGCAAAGACGCCGTCGGCGTCAGTTACTTCTTCAACCCGCCGCTGAAGCCGGGGACCACTTACAAGCTCACCTATCAGGTCAAACTCGAGAACGTGAAGAAGACCGGCAGCGCCAGCGGCGCGGCGGTCAACATCGCCACCCCCGTCAACATGTGGTATCCCCGGAACTGGTACATGGGCACCATGCCCTGGACCCGGCAGGGGTGGATCTTCACCACGCCGAAAGAGAACAGGAAGAAAATCTCCTATATGCGGCTCTACCTCTACCGCGCCGCGGGGACGGTCTGGTTCGACGACCTGAAGCTGGAGGAAATGCCGCGGAAGTGAAGTGAGAGAGCCCTTCTGCCGAACTTTTCAGAGTCGCACCGTGTCGGTTCTTCCTCAACGCCTCCCGCGGCCCTGACCGGCAAAATCCCGTCCCGCGCACGGCCGACGGCGTCGTCGCCGAATGGTAGTGCGGAACGCTCAGCCGTAGATCTCGTCGATCAGCGCCGGATCCCGGCCGATCATTTCCAGATAGCGGGCCAGCAGCCGCCGCGAGGATCCCCACTCGGTATTGGGGCTCATGCAGGTGAAGAAGTCGTAGGTGATGATCCGCTTCACCAGCGGAGAGGCTTCGGAAAGCTTCATGTAAAGGGTCCGGTAATCGCCCTGCCGGAAGACGTTGGGGGGTTCCCCGTGGCCGGGGAAGGGCCGCTGGAAGGTTTCGACGTTGCTCCACAGTTCGATGCCGCACTTGTCGAAAAGTTTCCCCACTTTGATATACCATTCGGCGAGGCCGTTGTCCTCGATCTTGCCGTAGCGGCAGGCGGGGATGGCGATCTTGTCCTGCGGGGCGCAGTAGTCGAGCATGCCGGCGATCCGTTCGAAGAAGTAGCGGCCGTAGATATCCACCCACTGATCGGGAGTGTACTGGCTCGACATGTTCCCGAGGGGCCCGCGGAACGAGGGCGACATGAAGGTCTTCATCTGGGGGAAATCGGAACGCATGAATTTCAATATTTCCGTGCAGATGTCGAGGAAATTGAAATGCCACGGCAGAGCTTCCAGCGTCACGTACAGCCCCTTGAAGCACTTGTGCCCGGCATACTTGGCGACGGCGTGATCGTAGTAGCGTTTGTTGTCATCGACCTCCTTTTGCCAGTCGCCCAGGTGGAGATTGGAGATCCCCAGGGGACCGCCGAGGAAAAGCGTCATGTCGTACTTGTCCGCGAGCCGGAAGACCATATCGAGGAGACACTCGTCCTCGGGCCAGGTGGTGGAGCGGGGATCCTCGCCGGAACGGCAGATGCCGCCCTGCTCATATTCGGTCAGGATGACGAAAATGTGATCCATGCCGATGGCCTTCATCATGCGGAAATCCTGTTCCCACTCCTTCAAACCGGCGTTGGTGATCCCGGTATCCGTGATCAGCATGTTGACGAAGCTGCCCGTGATGGGTTTCAATTGTGCGTTCTTGAGCATGATCCCTCCTTGAAAATGGTATTTTTCCACCGATGTCCGCCATAATATAGCACGGCAGTTCCCCAAATGCAAGGAAGGACTCCGAAGTCCTCACCTTCCGTGCCGCCCGCAACCGCCGGCAATGCCGATCCGGCGGGATGGCAAATTTTTCAAAAATTTTTTGCGGACTGACATTATTTGTCAGTATTGCGTGCTATATTAAACGCGGAGAAGATCAAATCCGATCTTTGTCGCAAACGCACTCAGCCGCAGGGGGAGGGGAAGAGATGATATTTCTTGAAAATTTAGCAGGGAAACGATCATGGAAGACGTTTCAAATTTGAAAAATCTGTTGCCGGATGATATCTTATCATCGGCATAACACAACTTCATTACAGGTGGAAAATCTATGATACTTTCCGACGGAAACAACAAATTCAAGGACGATACCTTCGACTTCTGGACATGGTCGGCCCCAATTTTCCAAACCGCCGAAGAGGTCACCGCCTTTGTCCACGAGCAGAAACTCATCGGGCGAATCATCAAAGACATTCAGACCGTCGGTTACGGCTATGACTTCCTCAGGGGTGATTGCTTCATCGACATTTTCGAGGCGATCTGCAAGAAAGACCACAAGAGTTTGGATTCGATGGATTTCCCATGTGCAATCGAAATCGACGAGCCGCTTCTCATTTTGTTCGAGGACGGCGACATACTGGGGATCGATTTTTCCGATGCCAGTTCCATCCGCCTGGAAATGAACACGCTGCCGTGGAGAATCCGTCCGTGCATAAACCCCAAAAACTTTCATGCCGACCGACTGTTCAAGGACATTTTGGGAAGCCGGATCAGCAACATCATTATCTCTTCCTCCATAAAACCTTCTGATACCGCTTTAACAGATCTAGATGAGCAGCCGTCATATCTGGATAGTTTTTCATTCATTTGCCATGGGGAAGGGAGCAAAGCCGCAGATCAGTTGGAGCTCAACTTCGAAGCGGATTTCGATTATGGATACGTTTCGCTGGAAAGAGAATCCGTCCCTGTGAGGCTACCGGCTGCAAGACTTCCGGATATCTTGGAAGGGTATCTGTCACTGGAAGACATGAAAGACTATCTCAAGTCGTTTTGATATCGGTCATTGGAAGAATTACGTTACCGAAAACCGGAGGAGTAACTAATGCGGCAGATTGATCAGCAGTTGATTCAAGCCTGTTCTGAACAGGATTATCAGAAGATTCCGGAACTTCTGGATGCCGGTGCTGATCCGAATGCCGTCGACGAAGAAGGCGAGTGGTCGCCTCTTACTTCGCTTGTTTATGACAGTGCTTGTTTTAATGAGCAAAGAAGTATGTTTATTCCGGCTGATTTTTGGAAAGCCATCGAGATTCTGCTGCAGAAGGGTGCGGATATCAATCTCATCATAAAAGCAAAGGATGACTGCATCTCGACAGCCTTGCTGGAATCTCAATACACCGCACCGGAAGTCGCTCAGTTTCTGCTTGAGCACGGGGCCGATCCGAATGTCGTAAACGAAGAAGGGGAAACCATACTCGATGCCATTGAATTTTGTCTGTGGGCCGATTATGAAGTCATGTGGCCGGATCATTCTGATTATTGGGTGACAGAATCCCGTATCAGAAAAATTTTACTGGATCGCGGAGCCCATCGCGCAAGTACCTTGGCCCTGATAGCCGAATTCGAAAAATGGGATGAGGTCAGGCAAAAAATCTATCATGCCTGCTGGCATCTGGAAGCGGAAAGTCTGGATGAGTTCCTCTGTAAAAATCCCATGACATTTTCCAATGAGTCTCAGGATGATTTGCTTCATGCGGCTGTACAAGAGGCTCCGGAGTTTACGCAGAAATTCTTTGTCGATGACCTGCCCGGTTATGAAGAACGTCTGATTGCGACGTTAAGTGTCCTCCGAAAACACGGTTGTTCTTTCAGCGGAAAAGAAGTAAATGCCTTGTACTACGCCGTTCGGAATGGATTTGTAAAAACCGCTCGCTACCTGTTGGGGTGCGGTCTGGACCCGAAAAAATGTGATTGCGGCTGCTGGTATGATTCTACCGACCATTCACCCGAGCATCGGCATGCCTACACGCTTCCGCAGAAGGTCCTGCACTGGCGGTGCCGTTGGAAAAAGGAGACGGCATTGGCCTTTCAGCAGATGTTCCCGTTTGTGGGTCGATGAGGGACGGCACAAAAAAAGGGAGTTTTCGCCGCAAGGGGGTTCTCCGGGCGCGGAAGGGACTTCCGCGTTGTCGGAGAACTGTTAACGAGCTGCCTGCAGCGGATGCCCTTTCCCACGAGCCCGGGAGATATTCCCGGCCGGATCCGTGCTTGCAGCTGCGGAGAAAATCCGTTTTACCGGATGGCGCAGCAAAAACTTCCCCAAATCGTAAAATGCACTGCAGGGATGACCGAAATCATACGCTGCATAATCGGGTATCATTTCGAGCATCGAAATGATACCCGGCCCCC
>JAFSYV010000269.1 GCA_017443585.1 Lentisphaeria bacterium
AGTATAGGTTGACCGACATTGCTTTCCTCCTATCGTTTTTTTTGGTCAATAAACAATAGGTGCAATGCCGGTCTTTTTCAAGCCCGTCTTTGACTTCTTTCCGTTTTTCTGCCCGTTTCCGTCACAAACCGTCGAAGAACCCAAATTTCAGTTTCGGCTGTATATTAGAAGTAAACCCAACGAATGAATGGAGGATGACTATGAAAGTCCGGTGCATCGCAATCGCCACTCTGGGGTCCTGCGCACTTTTTGCCGCGACCACCACGACCACCACGACAACGACCACCTTGCCCGACGGCAGCAAACGCACGACCACCACGGTTACCACTTCGGACGGAAAGAGACTTTCCCCCGAGCAGGGCGGCTATACCTATGTGAAATACGGCAGCACGAAGGTCCCGTACTGGAAAGGTTATTACTACATCGACGGAGTATGGGTCTGGCGCGGTCCCGGAAAGCCCGTTTACGCGCCGCCGCAGTTCATGCCCGTGCTCTTGTCCGACGGCAGCTATACCTATGTGGAATATGAAGGCTCGACTGTTCCGTACTGGAACGGCTACTACTATATCGGCGGGACTTGGGTATGGCGGCGTCCCGGCCGGCCGCCTTTCCCGCCGCCGCACGTCCGTCCCGGTCCGCCGCCGCCCGGTCCCAGACCGCCCCATCCCGTGCCGCCCCATCCGGCTCCGCCCAGACCTGCGCCGCCTCACCCGGCGCCACACTACAGCGCCCCGGCTCCCAGATCGTTCCACCGCTGAACTTGGACGGCGCCCTCTCCGTTGTCCCTGCACCACGGGAGACGGACGCTGAAACCACGATGGATAACTCGAGATTCAAAGCGAAATTCGAGGAGGCCCGCAGCCGGATCTCGAACAATTTCAGGGAACTGGGCCCCTCCCGCAAACGCGTTCTGCTCTGCGGCGGGGGCTATCCGGGGATCTGGCTGGAACACAATCAGGACAACCTTTTCACGGCCGATTTCGCCCCGGAAGAGGCGTGGAATTCCATGGAGATCTTCATGGACTGCCAGCGCGAAGACGGACTCTTTCCTTTTGCGGTCTGGCTCATCAACACGCCGGATCCGTACGGCGAACCGCAGTACTGGCACATCCAGAGCATCCTGCCCTTCGCCCGCTGCGCGATGGAAGTCGCCGACAAGGTCGGGAAGCCGGAATCATCCTATGTCCGCATCTACGACGCGGCCTGCCGCTTCGACAGGTGGCTCGAAACGTACCGGGACACCCGGAAGACCGGTCTCGTCGAAATGTTCTGCACCTGGGACACCGGGCACGACAACTCTCCCCGCGTACAGTGTCCCGAGATCCCCCTGGCCTGTCCGGGGGAAAATGCGTGCAATCCGAAGCAGACGGCCCTCGTGCCGATGCTTTCGGTGGACCTTTCCGCCATGCGTTACGGCGCGCTGGAGGCACTCGCCCGACTCGCCAGTCGGCTCGGCAAAGACCGCGAGGCGGAAGAATTCCTGGAAAAACGGGCCCTTCTCCGCGACAGGATTTTCAAGCACCTCTACGATCCCGAGGATGAATTCTTCTACGATGTCCGCCCGGACGGCAAATTCCACAAATTCCGCTCGGAGCACGTGACAAGGCTCTTCCTCAACCGGGTGCTGACGCAAACCGAATTCGACCGGGTCTACGAGCGCTATTTCACGACGGAGGGCCGGGAATTCCGTCCGGCTTTTCCGATCCCCTCGATGTCGGTGGACGATCTTTCATTCGACCGCAGGCTGCCGCACAACTCCTGGGGCTGCAATTCCCAGGCGCTGACCATGCTCCGCGCGTTGCTGTGGATGAAGGAATATCACCGGGAAGAGGATCTGGAAACGTTCCACCGGAAATGGGTGGAGTCGACCGTCGATCGGGACACCGATTACCCGCAGGAACTCGATCCCTTCACCGGAGCCCCGATCCTTTCGGCAAAATCGAAGCTGAAAGACTACACGCCGACCCTGCTGCTGGTGCTGGAATACGGGAAAAAACACCCCGAACTTCTCGCCTGAACCGCAAAGTGCGGAAGCTCCGTCGGCTCAGGAGCCGCGGAGGGCCTGACGGAGAAGTTCTGCGGCGGCGGCGAGCCGGGCGCGGAGGACCGACATCCCCGCCTCCATCTCCCGGCGGTTTTCTTCCGGGGAACGGTCCAGGAGCTCCAGGATCTGACGGCGCAGTTCGTCGAAGTCGCAGTTTTCCACGCTCCCCGAACTGTTCCGGCCGAAAGCCTTGAGAAAATTGGCGATCTTGCTGCCCCGCTCGATCCCCAGTCCGGGAACGCCCGCGTTGGCCGCGAGGATCAGCAGGTGCAGCCGGCTGCTGACCACCAGACGGCACTGCCCGGCACAGGCCTGCACTTCGGCGGGAAGGTCGCGCTCCAGACACTCCACCCGTTCGGGGCGGTCGATCCCGGAGGCGATCTCCAGCATCAGTTTCCGGTCCGTTTTCGGGTTCATGGGGATGAGGACCAGCCTCACGTCGGGCCGTTCCAGCAGGACGTTCCACAGCTTGCGGATCCCCCCCGGATCCCGGACCGCGTTCTGGGCCGAGATGCAGAAGCCGATGCGCTTCGACTCCGGCGCGGGGGCCAGAGGCGGCGGCGAGGATTCGAGGAGGATGGCCGTGTCCGCACCGGTCACCGCGGAATCAATCCCGCAGCGCCCGAGCTCGCGGACCGACTCCCCGTCCCGGAGCACCACCAGCGCGCACTTTTCCAGAGTCCGGCGGATGTGTTCCCTGGTCCTGCGGCACAAGGCTTCCTCGTACACCTTGACCCAGTCCACCAGCTTCAGCGAACACAGAGTGAGCAGCCGGAGCAGTTTCAGCCGCTTGCCGCCCGCCTTGTAAAAGGCCGGATTCAGCTGGGAATTCATCCCCACGCCCCAGACAATGGTCTTCACCCCCGCCCCCCGTGCGATGTCCAGCAGGCGCAGGGCGCTTTCCGGATAGTCCGAAAGCCCCGTGGCTCCGAACCAGAGGTAGACGTCATGGCGCCGGACTTCCCCGGCGAACGCCTCCCACGCAGGTTCCGGCGGAAATCCGTAGAGCGGCACGGTCCGGACATTCAGCAGACGGGCGGTCTTTTCCCCTTCCCGGGTGCTCACGGTCAGTTCCGCGTCGGGAACGATCTCCCGGAGCAGCTGCACCACGCAGGTGATGATGGCCTCGTCCCCCACGTTGTCGCAGCCGAGGGGGACTCCCCCCAACAGAATCTTCAAAGCAGACCTCTTTTCACTTCTTGAGTCGAATGCCTCAAATGTTTTTGACGGCCGCGGCGATGATCGCTTCGGCGGCCTCGGGGGCCACGGTGTCGATGCCCGGCTGGACTTCGTAGCCGCCCCGTGCGAAACACTCCTTCATGGGCACGTAGCCGGAAGGCGACTGGGCCAGTTCCGCCACGAAGGTGTATTTGTAGGGGCTCGCCTTGCGGATCGCTTCGGAAATGCCGTTGAAGGGCTCGCCGGGGAGCGAAATGAAGGCCAGATCCTTCCCGATCTCGATGGCCGTCAGGCGGCAGTCGTGGGAAGGGGTGCTCTTGGCCTTGCAGTCCAGGGCCCGTTTGGCGAAGTAGCGCAGGGCCGCGGGGACCTTGTTGGCCAGATCCTGACTTTCAAAATCCCCCTCCTTCTTGATGTCGGGCACCGTGTCCAGGATGTGCTGGGCCTCGGCCACTTCGGCATCGGTCAGCCGGCGGTGGGGAATGGTGACGGTCGAATTCCTGATCCGGAGCTCGTCGGCGGCGATGGGTTCCAGCGCCGGAAGGGCGTCCAGCACGATCCTCGCATAACCGCGGCCGACGCGGACCGCTTCGTGATAGCCGGTCTGATTTATCTCCTGCCGGAAATCGAAGTGGTTGATGTTGCCCGAAGCATCGTCCAGGACCAGCACCGGCAGACTGCACTTGAGTTCGTGCTGGATCTCCTGAGTGAAACGGCCGTACCAGTCGGCGGAAACCAGATTTCCCCCGATGGTGTCGCCGTGATTGGCGATGTTGCAGATCAATGCGGCGATCCGGCCGCACTGTCTGACGGCGAGGATGTTGATGGTCCGGTCGTAGTCGCACTCCGGCTTGTCGATGCCGGGATTCCGCCAGCCGGGGTTGGTGACGATGTCCCCGCTGGTCATCCAGTATCTGCGGACGAAACCGTAGGGGTTGTTGAAGACCTTGGCCGCTTCGAGTTCCGCCGGCAGCAGATTCATGAAGGCCCGCTTCAGTGCCCGGACGACGGAGTCCACCGTCATGTCGAAGGCGTACTGGGTGACCTCGTTTTCCTGTTGGGGCTTGTTGAGGTACTTGGGCCCGGTGTGAGTATGGGTGGCGCAGATGAGCAGATTTTCATAGAGTCCTTCGCCGAATTCCCCGTCGACACGGGCTTTGATGGCGTCGAACATCACCTTGGTGATGCTGCAGAGTTCGAGCGTGACCAGCGCGGTGCGTTTGCCGTCGATTTCCAGCGCCACGACCTTCACCAGAAGATCGTCGTACATCCCGGTGTTGGGGCGTTCGTTGAAGTACCCGGCAAGTCCCACCCCCGTGGGGGGAGTGATAACTTCTTGTGCATAACCGGCTTTGAGCATTTTTCCAAGACTCCTTTCCTGTGATCGCGGCGGCCGCGCCGCGTGTGCTTCTCCCTTAATATATCTGTAATGGAGCGTTTTTGCAAGCGGTTTTCCCCGGAAGACGCACTTTTCTCCGGGACCTTCCTGTTCGGAAAAACCGCATTTATTTCCCGAAAAAGTTGCGAAACAAGCTTGACTTTTTGCAAAAGAAGGAGTATATTACAGTTTTAACAGGTAGGGAAGCCACGTTTTTCAGTGCTTTCCGCCCTGTGTTCGTCATGTGAAAAGAGTCGTTTTTGTGAGCGGCTTTTTTCCTCGGGGTGTTGCAGTGCGTTTTTTACACTGCAATGCTTTAGGGTGGTCGGATTTTGCGGAGAAGCTGTTTTATGGACGATGGTTTTATCCATAAGATCGAAGGCGGCGTCTGGTCGCCGGTCTTCACGCTCCCCCGCAACGAAAAGAAGGTGTTTTCGCGTCTGACGCAGCAGGGGATCCCCGCATACCTGCCGCTGAAGAGGCATGTCAATGTTCAGTCGGTGGCCGGCAACGGGAAAAGCTACTCCTACAAGCGGGTGCTTCACGTGCCGATGTTCACCAACTATCTGTTCGTGAACGTGACGCCCGAGGTTCTTTCGGAGCTGAACTGGGATCGGTCCGTGGTCAGAGTCCTCAAGCCCACTGAGCAGCAGGAGTCGGTCCTTATCGAGGAGCTGAAGGTCATCCGTGAACTGGAGAGCTTCTCCGAAGACGAGGAGATCGACGTCACGTTCGGGTTGAAAATAGGGAAGAGAGTCGTCTTCACGGAAGGACTTTTCAGGGGCTGGTCGGGAGTGATATTGTCGGTGGAGCCGACGGGGATGGTGTACATAAACATCACCTCGGTGGCGGCCTCCGTCGAAGTGAAGTATCCCGCGGCCTGGTGTCTGGTCAGCGACGGCCCGGCGTCCGTAGGCCGCGTTGAAACGGTTCGGTGAAAGATCGCGCAGCAAACGATATGGCATAAGACCAATAAATGAGGTGAAGAAAAATGCAAACAATGGATTTCTGGTTTTTCTGGGACATCTTTCGAAAGAAGTGGAAAATGATCCTCTTTTCCGCTTTCGCCGTGGCGACGATCTCCGGCGTGTGCAGCAAGCTCCTGATCCGCCCGGTGTACCGCTCCTCGGTTTCCCTTTACCTCGGCCGGGTGACTGAAGGCAGTTCCTTGGAGAAGGTGGCCGCCGTATCCCGCGGCGCAAATGAATTGACCAACACCGCCGCCGAGCTCGCCCTGGGAAGCAACCTGGGTACCGACTACAAGGAACTCATCAACTTTGAATTCCTGAAGGAAGGCGTCGAGGACCAGCTGGCCAAACAGGGCAAGTGGGACCGCAAAAAGTACGACGTTTCGACCGAAGGAAAGACCGCCTCCCGGATTCTCACGATCAATATCGACAGCGACAACCCGGTCTACTCCCAGGAGGTCGCCACCATCTACGCCCGCGAGTTCATCAACAAGGTACAGCAGCTGGTGGGCATCCAGAATACCCAGATCGTCGAAGAGCCCGCATTGCAGATGAAGCCCATCTTCCCCAACATTCCCAAGAATGTGGGAGGCGGATTCATCGCCGGATTCCTTCTCTCCTTCATGGTCTTCGTCACCATCCGCATCCTGGACCGCAGAGTGAGGACATCGGAGGAGGTCGAAAGCTTCCTGCACGTCCCGGTGGTGGGGACCGTGCACAAGGACAAGCAATATTCGCTGAGCAAGGACAACCCCTTCCTCTTCACAAGCAAGGAAGAATCACCCCAGGACCGCTCCCAGATCGCCGAAGATTTCCGGGTCTTCCGGGTGAATCTGATCAACAAGAAGCCCGAAGGGCAGGAAGGCGGCTCCGTCATCGCCGTGACCAGTACCAGCGCCAAGGAAGGCAAGACCTTCTGTACTGCGAACCTGGGCGCCGCCCTCGCGGAAGCCGGCTACCGGGTGCTTCTGGTGGACTGCGACACGGGCGAACGGGGACTGCAGAGCTACTTCGGCAAGGCGGAGGAAAAGGGCCTGATGAACATCCTTTCGGGCGAGGCCAACTTCGAGGACACCGTCAAGCGCAATCTGAACAACCTCAACATGGACGTGCTTTTCTGCGGAGACAAGAACCTCAACTCCGCCAACTTGATGGTCTCGCCGAAGTTCAAGGAGCTAATGGAAAAACTGAAGCAGGATTACGATTACGCTTTCCTCGATGTTTCCTGCCACCTGGGGACCGCCGACATCGTCTCCGCCGGAAGTTCCGCCGACTCGGTGCTGCTGCTGGTCAGAGCGGGTGCTACGGAGGGCGAAGTCATCAAACAGACTGCTGACGCCCTCAAACGGGCCAACCTGAATATTTCGGGCGTCATTCTCAACGGTGTGGACGAGGAGTAAGGTGTTATGATCGACAAAAAGCGACAGTTCCGTCATTCCCTGCTCAACAAGATCATTTCCGCGTTCCTGCTGCTGCTGGTCATCATCGGAATGATCTACGCGGGATATCAGATCGCCGAAACCTACCGGGAAAAACCCGACTTCGGCGGTGTGGTCACCCTGAGGCAGGCCGATATGGACCTCGAGTTCGACGGCGAGACCGTCCATCTGAGCCGGGAAGAGATCATAGAGTACATCACCAGCCGCAAGGTGCTCGAACCCATCGCGAAAAAGTACAAATGGGACGTCCCCTTCGACAAGATGGTGGAGGCCACTGACGTCAAGGAGCGTCTTTCCTCGCAGCGCAGTTTTGTGATTCTGGTGAACACCATGAATGTGGAACGTTCCAATCAGGTCGCCCGCGCTTTGAGCTTCGCCTATCTGGAACACTACCGGAAGGCCTGGACCCTCAAGAGCCGGGGGAATCTGGTCGCCTGCGACCGGAAAATCAAAGTGTTCAATCAGGAACTGGCGGAACTCCGGGCCGCCCGCAGGAACTTCCAGGAGCGGAAACAGCTGATCCCGGTCAACTCCGTCGATGAAATGCGCGCCGTCAACGACCAGCTGGTCGAAGCCCAGAAACAGTTTCTCGCGGCTTACGGCGCCTATATGATCAAGATGGAGGAAAAGCGTTCGGAGCTCCAGCTGCAGTACGACCTGGCCAGGCAGACCACCACGGACAACAACGCCGCGGTCAGAAGGATGAAGCTCCAGCTGCAGGAACTCGACCGGCAGTGCGCGGACCTGAGGATCAAACTGGCCAAACAGAAACCCAACCTCTACCGCCTGAGTCTGACCCCCCAGAAGCTCGAAGGGCTGCCCAACGACATCCTTTACTTCTATGACAACGTCCAGACCCTTCAGCAGCTCAAACTGGCACTGATGATGGACTCGATTATAGAGGAAAAACAGAGTATGCTTGATAAAGAAAAAAGGAAGAAGAACACCATCGAACGGCTGATCGCCACCCGTTCCTGCGATGTCTTCATCCGGGAGGTCGGAAGATGAAACGCTTTTCACTCTCGGCAGGCCTCGTTTCCTGGGGATTGATCCTGCTCGCCGGATGCGCTTCTCCGCCCTTCGCCCCCGTGGCCGTCCCCAACAGCTCCACGGTCTTCGAAAGCCTGGAAGGGCCCAAGCCCGATCCGAAAAAGATCGAGGCTGAGCTCAGAAGCCTTCAGAAGGTCAACCCCGGCGATTACCGGCTCAAACCCGGTGACAGTTTCGCCATCATCATCGACGGCCAGCTCGAACAGAGCCGTCCGGTGGTCAAGGTCATGCCCAGCGGAGCGATCAGCGTCGCCCCCATCGGCTATGTCAAGGTCGGCGGCCTGACCATTCCCGCCGCGACGAAGTTGCTGACCAGCAAGTACAAACGCTTCTTCCGCAACTGCGAGATCATCATCGAGCCCCAGGAGTTCAAGCCTGACGCCTTCACCATCAGCGGCAGCGTCAAAAGTCCGGGCATCTACCCCTTCGTTTTCGGATCGTTCAGACTTCTCGATGCCGTAGCGGCGGCCGGAGGACTGGCCACCGCCACGATCGGGTCGCGGGGTGACCGCTATGAACTGGCCGACCTTGAGAACGCCTACATCGTCCGGGACGGCCGGGTGCTCCCCGTCGACTTCGTCGAAGCCATTGTCAAGGGCAATCCTCTGCACAACATCCCGCTCATGAGCGGTGATGCCATACAGATTCCCTCCCTCGACAACGGCAAGATCACGATCCTGGGCGAGGTCGGGGATCCCGACTGTATTCCATACCAGCCCGGCTTGACTCTTTTGCAGGCCATCGGCTACGCGGGGGGCATGAAAGAGACCAATTCCTGGTACGTGAAAGTCATCCGCGGCGGGCTCAAGAGTCCAGTGGTTTTCACGCTTGACATCGTCGATATCCAGAAAGGCAGGTGCATGGATTTCGCCCTCAAACCCAGGGACATCGTCTTCGTTCCCCGGAGCTTCATCAGCGAATGGAATGTCATCGTCCGTCAGATCCTGCCCACGATCCAGCTGCTGAACGGTTTGGCCGGCCCCTTCGGGAGTCCCTCGAATTTCCTGTACAGATAATACCGAATTCAACATAAAAGGAGACAACACAATGAAAAAGGTCTTTATTTTCGGGATCTCCGCGCTTGCGGTGCTGCTCTGCGGCTGCCGGACACAGATCGTGACGGTGAATGTGGTTCCGGCAGACGCCACGGTCATCGCCAACGGTGTGGAATACAAAAACAAATCCCCCATGTTCATCGAAGCCAACACCGGAAGACAGCTGATGATCACCGCCTACAAGGAAGGGTACAGGGAAAAGATCCATGCCGTCGATTATTCGCTCAGTACGCTGGGCAAGATCGAGGCATGCACCAGCATCTTCATCCTTCCCGCCTTCGGGCTGCTCTTCGACAATGCCTGGGAACTCAAAGAGAACAACGTCGATCTCGTCCTCGAGCCGATTTCCGATGAAGCCAAGAAGGAAGCGGCAAAATCGGGGATCTACGATCCCGCCAACAAGTATAAGTACAATCCCGTGGACACCACTACGGATCCCAAGGCGAAACAGGCGTTCTCCCAGTTGTGAGTCCCCGTTTCGGAAGATAAGAACCCCCAAGTCCCGCTTCGGGTAGAAGCGGAAAACCATTATAGGAGAAAAAAATGAAACACTCTCAAAAGGTGCTGCTGCTGACGGCGGCAGTGATCGGTGCCGGCTTGCTGGCAGGTTGCTCGACGAAACTTTCCCCTGAGCCCTTCGATTCGAACACGCGGCTCACCGCCGGTCAGGTCAGGAACACCGTTCAGGTGGGCAAGACCACCCGTCTCGAGATCTTCAAGTCTCTGGGCACCCCGAACGTGGTTTCCATGGAATCCGGGAAGGGCGAGGTCTGGACCTACGACCAGATTAAGGTCCGCCGCACGGCTCAGGGTTATGACGCCGGCGCTTACTTCCTGACCGGGTTCGCTTTCGGCAGCGGATTCGATCCCCGCCGGAGCCACCTCAGTCCCGGACATGGCATCGGCGCGGCCGGCGTTTCCGCCAGCGGCAGCGTTGGTACCGATACCACCGCCGTCCAGACTGCAACGTTGGTCATCCGTTTCGACGCCAACGACAAGGTTCAGTCCTACAAGATGCTGGTCACCTCCTTCTGATGACGGGAGATATTGTCATGCGTAAAGTTTTTATTTCCATCTGTGCGCTCGGCGTGCTTCTGCTGGGCGCCGGCTGCATCTCCCCCCAGCCGCCCGCCGACACCTCGACGGGCCTGAACGGTCTGCAGCAGCGTTCCCTGACGATCCGCAACATCGGTGAAGATCTGGGCGCGTCCTACAACGATGTCTGGTTCAGCACCATTTCCACGCTTCAGCTCAACGGTTTCGTGCTGAAGCAGGCGGACAAAAACGCCGGATTCATCTACGGTGTCTGGCAGGATTCCTACGAAGCGCAAACCGAAACGACTCAGGGCGGATTGGTCCTGACCCAGCTGGGCGTGACCAACCCCTCCTGGTACGGCGGCGCTTTCTTCAGCCGGACCACGGTCTTCAAGCAGATCGAGGTTTCCGTGACTCTCGAGCCTCTGGCCAAGACCCAGACGCTGGTGCGTTTGTCCTCGCGTTTCGACAGCGAGGGAGTGCCGATGGCTCACGGCGTTTTCGCCAGCCGTTTCTTCGGCCTTCTGCGCAGAGAGATCTTCCTGCGCAAGAACGGCGGTTCCATTTACCAGAAATTCAGTGTTGCAACCAAATAATAAGGATCGAAAATAATGAAAAAACTGTTTTTAACGGCTGTCGCGGCTCTTTCCGCCGCGCTGCTCATCACCGGATGCTCCGATATCAAGGAGCTGAACAAGGCTTTGGGTGAAGCCTCCTCTCTGGATGAAGTTTCCACCCTCGGTCTCCGCATCGTGCAGAACAAGACCACGCAGAACGACGTGCTCAAGTCCATCGGCGCCCCCAGCCTGACCTTCGACAACGGCGACGGATCCACCTGGATCTATACCAAGGTCGCGGTGCGCAACAATCAGAGCAATGCCAACGCCTCCATCGGGTTCGATGCTTTCTTCCCCTACAAGGCCAACTCCTTCAGCCGCGGCGGCGGTGTTGCCGGAGTTCACGGCGGTGCGGCGACGGCTTCTCAGCGGTCTTCCTACAAGACTGCCGCTCTGACGATCAACTTCAACGCGCAGGGCTGTGTCACCAACTACGAATTTTCCGCCACCAGTTTCTGACGGAAATTATGGAGCGCTCCCGCTGGAATGTCCTTCCGCGGGAGCGTTTTGGGCTTTTCTCGGGGCCGTTTTTCGTAAAGAGATCCGATGTTTCCGAGCCTGATCGGCTGAAAAAAGATCAGGCTCACCTTTATCCTGTCGAATACGCGCCCCCGCACAAGGCGGAAGCTCCGCTCCCGGAGCTTGCCGCGTGAAATTTTCCGCCTGCAATGATGCCTGTGTCATTGAAGTCCGGGAAAAGTATTCAGATACCGTTAAATTCGACTCCGTGTCCGAAAAAGGCCGGGATTGTAAGCTGTTCCTGAAAGCCTCGTCGAAGAACTGTTTTTCGAATGAGAAATCTGCTGCCGTCACCTCCGCTGCGCCATATCATCAGTGCTTTGCTGCTGGTCGTATTCGACATCATCGTCGTCACCGGCGTGTACTGGCTTGCCCTGTATATCTCCTACGAATGCGAGATCGGCAGCATCCCCGCCGATGCTCTTCAATCTTATATCAGATCCATCCCCATCTACCTGATCGCCAGCGTGGTGGCCTACCGGTTCGCCAAGATGTACGACAGCATCTGGCGGCTCGTGAGCTATTATGAACTTTGCGTCTTCGGCGCGGCGGTCGCGGTTTTGGCAGTCGGATACTTCGCGGTGATGCTTCTGCTGGGCAGTCCCCTGCCCTCACGCTATTTCGCCATCGGCGGCTGGCTCCAATTGTCCCTTCTGGTGCCGGCGCGTTTCGCATACAGGCTGCTGCCGCGGATGTGGACCTACTTCCGCGCGGTCCGCGGCAATGGCGGCGACTGCAAGCGGGTGCTGCTCATCGGGGCAGGCTCCGCCGGACAGGTCATCCTCCGCAATATCGCCGGCGCCGCCGATGCCAGTCTGCGGGTCTGCTGCATCATCGACGACAATCCGGCCAAGCACGGCTGCAGTTTGGAGGGGATCCCGGTCGTCGGCGGGAGAGACGATATCCTCGCCAACGTGAAAAAATACCGTATCGATGAGATTTTCCTGGCTATCCCGAGCATCGACGGAGAGAGCAAGAAGCGGATACTGGAAATCTGCAAGGAGAGCAACTGCAAGCTGCAGATCCTGCCCGGCGTCAGCCAGCTGGTGAACGGAGAAGTCACCCTCTCCAGAATGAATGGCGTCTCGGTCGAGGACCTGCTGGGACACGAGCCCGTCCCCGTGAATACGGATGAGATCTGGAACAATCTCAACGGCCGGATCATCCTCGTCACCGGCGGCGGCGGCTCCATCGGCAGCGAACTCTGCCGCCAGATCGCAACGCTCAAGCCCAAGCAGCTCATCATCTTCGACATCTACGAAAACAACGCCTACGAGATCGAGCAGGAGCTGAAGCACGATTTCCCCGACCTGAACCTGACCGTGCTCATCGGTTCCGTCCGGGACAGCCGGAGACTGGACGACATCTTCCGGGCCCTGCGTCCGGAGATCGTTTTCCATGCGGCTTCCCACAAACACGTGCCGCTGATGGAAAACAACCCCTGCGAGTCCATCAAGAACAACGTGATGGGGACCTACAAGGCGGCCTGCGCCGCCATCGAATACGGCTGCCGGAGATTTTACTACCTGAGCACGGACAAGGCGGTCAACCCGACCAGCGTCCTCGGCGCCAGCAGCCGGATCTGCGAAATGCTCATGCAGACCATGGAGCACCTGGTCCGGACCGGCAAGACGGAAAAACTTTTTCCGCCTTCCGAGCACAAGGGCGCGCCCGTCTGTCCGAACGGCTGCCGGATCGAATTCGCCTCCATCCGTTTCGGCACGGCGATCGGCTCCGAAGGGTCGTTCTTTCATCTGTTCAAGAAGCAGATCGCCGAGGGCGGCCCGGTCAAGGTGACGCACAGGGATGTGACGCGCTTCTGCATGGACAGTCCCGAACTCGTCAAGCTGATCCTTCAGGCGGCGGCCTACGCACGGGACGGTGAGATCTTCGTGCTGGATATGGGGAACCCCTTCAAGATCGACACGCTGGCCCGCAACCTGATCCGGTTGAACGGCCTTGTTCCCGACAAGGACATCGCCATCGAATACATTGGGCTGCGGCCCGGAGAAAAGATGTTCGAAGAACCGCTGATGTGGGAGGAAGGCATGAGGAAGACCCCCTGCCCCCGGATCTACGTGGCGAATCCGACCAGGATCGATATCGACCTCTTCCTGCGGAATTTGCAGGACTTCTTCCAAGCGGCGGTGGAGAACTCGCCCAAGATCAAGGAAATGTTCCGGACCGTGGTGAATTCCTACCGTTCAGCCGATGTTTCGACCGAGAAAGCGCAGACGGTCGCCGCGGATCTTCAGGAGCAGGAGTCCATCAACCATCTGGAGTGCGTCGCACTGGAATTCCGGATCAGAGGCAAGGTCGATGCGATCGTCCCGATGAACAAGGGCTACATCAACCGCACCTACCGGGTGGAAACGGTCGACGAGAAAGGGAACAACTTCCGCTACACGCTGCAGCGGATCAACACCGATGTCTTCACGGATCCCGGAAAGCTCATGGAAAACTTCGTGCTCGTCACGGAACATCTGGCGAAAAATCTGCATCTTCCGTGGAACCCGGAACTGCCGGCCAACCAGCAGGTAATCTTCACCCAGACGGGAAAGAGCTTCTATTCGGACTTTTCCGGCACTTGGCGCATGCTCTCCTATTTCGACCGTGCGCACTCCTACGACATCCCCAAGTCGGCCGAAGTGTTTCATGATTCGGGGATCGTCTTCGGTCTCTTCGTCAAGGCCATGGAGGGAGTCCCCGCCGATTCCGTCCACGAGGTCATTCCGGAGTTCCATCACACGTTCCGGCGGTATGAGCATCTGGAAAAGGCCATTCAGGCCGATCCGATGCATCGGGCGGGCAGCGTTCAGAAGGAGATCGAATTCATCCGGAGCCACCGGGCGACCTTCCGCCTGATCTCCGATGCGCTGCAGAGGGGGGAGATCCCGCTCCGTCTGGCGCACAACGACTGCAATCTGAACAACGTCCTCTTCGATGACGCCACCGACAAGCCGGTCGCGGTCATCGACCTGGACACGGTGATGCCCTCCTCCATCCTCTATGACTTCGGCGACAGTTTGAGGATCGGCATCAACACCGCCCGCGATGACGAGAAGGACCTCAACAAGGTCAGCTGCGACCTGGCGCTCTTCGGATCCTACGCCCGCGGCTGGCTCGAAGCCTGCGGCAAGATCCTGACGCCCGAGGAAGTGGACCTGCTGCCCTACGCGCCCATCATCATCACTTTCGAGGACGGGATCCGCTTCCTGACCGATTATCTGAACGGAGATATCTATTACTACATCTATTACCTCGGGCAGAATCTCGACCGGGCGCGGACCCAGCTGAAACTGGCTGGGGACATGCTGGAAAAACTGCCGGAAATCCAAAAGATCCTGCGCAAGATCCTGTCGGATCTCAACATCGCAGTTCCGTCCGATCCGGCGGAAAATCAGAAAGAAACCATCGTATGAGAGTCATCATTCCCGCAGCCGGGAAAGGGTCGCGTCTTTCCACTTCGCCGGACGCCCCGCCCAAAGCCATGTACAGGGTCGGGGGCCGGCCTCTGCTGGAGATCGTCCTCGAACAGACCTCCTTCATCCCGCCGGAGGATACGTGGATCGTCGTCGGCTACAAGCAGGCGGAAATCCGTTCCTATTTCGGCAATGCGTGGCACTACGCCGAGCAGCACGAACAATTGGGGACCGGCCATGCCGTCATGATGTGCGCCGAAGATTTCCGGGACTACGACGGGACGGTGATGGTGACCTTCGGCGACATGCCCCTCTTCAGACGGGAGTCCATGAAGGCCATGTGTGCGTTTCACGAGTCGAATCACGCCGCCTGCACGGTGATGACCGCCCGTGATTCCGAGCTTACCATGTGGGCGCGGGTCATCACCGACGAGCGGGGATACTGCCGGAAGATCGTGGAAGGCAAGGACTGCACGCCCGAGCAGGCGCGGATCAAGGAGCTCTGTGCGGGGGTCTTCGTCTTCGACAGCAAAAAGCTGTTCCACTATCTGCCGAAGCTGAGTTCCGCCAATGTGCAGCTCGAATACTATCTCACGGAAGTGCCCGAACTGATGGCGGCGGACGACCTCCCGGTCCTGACTTTCCCCACGGACGACAAGAACGATTTGCGGGGCATCAACACCCCGGCCGACGTCGTCGTCTGCGAAAAGATCCTGAAAGAACGCGGTATCTTGTGAGGCCGACCGAATTCCGCCCGCTCAAGGAGGCAAGATTTTGAAGCACATACCCCACGGTATTTATGAAGGACACATCAAGAGGCCGCTGGATCTTCTTTGTTCCCTGGCGGCGCTGATTTTTTTGTCGCCGGTGCTTCTTGTCGTCGCCCTTCTGGTCAGGATCAAACTGGGTTCGCCGGTGTTCTTTACCCAGGAGCGCCCGGGAGTCATTGATCCGGAAACGGACAGGGAAAAAATATTCCGTCTGGTCAAGTTCAGAACCATGACCGATGAGCGGGATGTGAACGGAGAACTGCTTCCCGATGAAAAAAGATTGACGTCCTTCGGGAAATTTTTGAGATCGACATCGCTGGATGAACTTCCCGAGCTGTTGAATATCATCAAAGGCGACATGTCGATCGTGGGGCCGAGACCGCTTCTGGTCAAGTATTTGGAGCGTTATACACCGACCCAGCGGAGGAGACAGGAAGTCCGCCCGGGCCTGACGGGTCTCGCCATGTCGACCGTGAGGAACAGCCAGGGGTGGGACAAGAAATTCGAACTGGATGTCCAGTATGTCGACAACGTCACTTTTCTGCTGGATGTGAAGATCATTTTGTGGACCGTAAGGATCGTCTTGAAACGCGAAGGGATAAATGAGCCCGGCTGCGCGACCAATGCTGAATTCATGGGGACTTTGAAGAAGAAATGAAAACTCTGCTCATCGGATCGGTAGGATCCTCGAAGGTCGTCTTGCAGGCAATGATAGAGACGAACTTTCCGATCACTCACGTTTTTTCGCTCGATGAAGTTGTCTCCGCAAATGTTTCGGGGTATTATCCGATCCACGAAATTGCGGAAAGCCGCGGGATTCCCTTCACCAAATTCAAAAAAATCAATGATGAAGAGAATGTGAGCATAATCAAGTCGATCGCCCCGGACTACATCTTCGTGGTCGGCCTCTCCCAGTTGGTCAGCAGGGAGATCATCAAGTGTGCGAAACTGGGGGTCATCGGATTCCATCCGACGCCGCTGCCGAAGATGCGCGGACGGGCCGCCAACGTGTGGCAAGTGCTTCTGGGCGTGCATGAGACCAAATGTTCCATGTTCTTCATCGACGACGGCATGGACAGCGGGGACATCCTCGGTCAGGAAGACTACGTGATCGAAGACTCGGACTATGCGATGGACATATACCGGAAAATCGAAGAAGCGACCTACAGACTTTCGAAGCGGGTATTGCAGGAAATTGTCGACGGCACCCTGAATCCCGTGAAGCAGAACGAAGAGGAGGCGACGTATCTTCTGAAACGTTCTCCCGAAGACGGAGAAATCGACTGGAACGAACCGATCGCAACGATTCACAGGCTGATCAGAGCCGTATCCCGCCCTTTTCCCGGTGCGTTCGGAATGTATGACGGGAAGCATAAATTCATCATCTGGCGGGCCGATATCCGGGAAAACACGAAGTATATCGGAATGAACGGGCAGATCGCAAGGCTCGGAGCAGACGGCATCGACGTCGTCTGCCGGGACGGTCTGCTCCATGTGACTGAATACGAAAACGTCGACAGCGTGAAAATTTTTGCAGGTCATAAGTTAAGGTGAGATGATGAATATTCTGGTGATCGCGCCTCATCCGGACGATGAGATCCTCGGTTGCGGAGGAACAATAGCCAAGCATGCGACAAAGGGTGACGATGTTTACGTTTCGATCGTCACGAGGGGAATGGCCCCCATGTTCCCGCAGGAGATCGTGGAACGGACACGTTCGGAATGCCGTCGGGCGGATTCCTTTCTGGGGGTCAGGGAAACATCTTTCTTGGATTTTCCCGCGGTCAAATTGGAGGAGATCCCCAGAAGCGAGTTCAACGCAGCCTTCATGAAACTGATCCAGAGAATCAAGCCGCAGATCGTTTATCTGCCTCATTACGGGGATATGCAGTTGGACCACAGGATGACCGTCGATGCGGCGATGGTGGCGCTCCGTCCGAAGTATGAGCATGTCGTCAGCAGGGTATACGCCTATGAAACCGTCTCCGAGACGGGCTGGAACATTCCCAATACCGTCAACGAGTTCATCCCCAACTGCTACAACGACATCAGCGGATATCTGAAGAAAAAACTGGAGGCGCTGGCGATGTTCGAAACTCAGATCGCCGACTATCCGGACGCAAGATCGCTGAAGGCGGTCGAAGCTTTGGCGCTGTACCGCGGAACGACCGTGGGCGTCGAAGCCGCCGAAGCCTTCGTACTTATCCGGGAAATCGCCAAATAACTCGAAGGGCAGTTGTTTCATGAATCGGCTTCTGATCCTCGGCGGCGGCGGCCACGGCCGCGTTGTTGCGGACATCGCCCGCCTGAACGGCTATGAGGACATCGGATTTCTCGATGACTCGGCCGACTGCGGCGACCTCCCCTTCCCCCGTCTGGGAAAGTGCGGTGATACGGTCCGTTACGTTGCAGACGGCGATTTCATCGTGGCCATCGGCAACGCGGCGGTGCGGCGGAACTTTCAGGAGCGGATCGCCGCGGCAGGAGGAAATCTGGCCGTACTGATCCATCCGCGGGCCGTCGTCGCTTCATCCGCAGTCATCGGGCGCGGCAGCGTGGTGATGGCCGGAGCCGTTGTCAACCCGGACGCAAAAATCGGCGAGGGCGTCATCGTCAATACCGCCGGAACGGTGGACCACGATTGCGAAGTGGGAGATTTCGCCCATGTCTCGGTCGGGGCGCATTTATGCGGGACCGTGAAGATCGGCCACGGGACCTGGATCGGCGCCGGAGCGACGGTCATCAACAACATATCGATCTGCGGAAACTGCCTGATCGGAGCCGGCGCGGTGGTGGTGAAAGACATCCGTCAGGCCGGCACTTACGTCGGCATTCCCGCAAAACTTTTGCATAAAACGTTATGAAAATTCTTATTCTCTGCAATAATGATCTCGGCCTGTACAAGTTCCGCAAAGAGCTTTTACAGGAGTTCCGGAAAAGAAACTATGATGTGACCATCGTTCTGCCCGGCGGGCCCTTCGTTCCCCGCCTGAAGGAGATGGGGTGCCGCTGCATCGAGCTGAACTTCGAGCGGCGCGGCAAAAACCCTTTCGCCGACTTTTCCCTTTTCTGCAAATACAGAAGGATCATCAAAGAGACCCGGCCGGATGCGGTCCTGACCTACACCATCAAACCCAACATCTACGGAGGAATGGCCTGCCGTCTCCTCAAGGTCCCGTATATCGTCAACATCACCGGGTTGGGAACGGCGCTCGAAAACCCGGGCTGGACGCAGAAAATCTGTCTGTTCCTGTACAAGATTGCCCTTTCCGGGGCCCGAAAGGTCTTTTTCCAGAACACCGAAAACCGGGATTTCATGCTCAAGCGCGGTGTTGTCCCCGGAGCTTATGAACTGTTGCCCGGTTCGGGAGTCAATTTGATGGAGTTCGCCCCCCTGCCCTACCCCGAGGGGGAAGCGGTAAAATTCCTTTTCATCGGCCGCGTCATGCGCGACAAAGGCATCGACGAACTGCTCGCCGCGGCGAAAACCTTGAAACGCGAGAACTTGGATTTTTCGCTGGATGTGGTCGGCGGAATGGACGAAGATTACGGAACCAGATTGAAGGCCGCCGAGGACCAGGGGCTGATAAAATACCACGGCATTCAGGCAAATGTGGCGCCGTTCATCGCCGATGCGCACTGCATCGTGCTGCCTTCGTACCACGAGGGGATGGCCAATGTCCTGCTGGAAGCGGCGGCCAGCGCCCGCCCGGTGATCGCCACACGGGTGCACGGGTGCATGGAAACCTACAATGAGGGCGAGTCCGGGTTGGGCTGCGAAGCGGCCGATGCGGAGTCCCTCGCCGACGCCATGCGGAACTTCATCCGCCTCGGTTCCGAGGCGAAGCGGAATATGGGACTGGCCGGACGCCGCAAAGTGGAATCGGAATTCGACCGGCAGATCGTGGTTTCCGCCTATATCGCTCAAATCGAAGAACTGACAAAAAACTGAATTGCCTTTGCCATGAGTGAGAAGAACTATCCGAAACGCTTTCTCTACGTCGGGACCTTCCAGCTGCCCGACCGGAATGCCGCAGCCCAGCGGGTGACCGGCGTGGCGCTGCTGTTGCGTCAGCTCGGGTATGACGTCACCTTTCTGGATCTGAACAAATCCATCGACGCGCCCTGCACCACGGAGTGCGTCCGCCACGAGGGATTCGAGGTCTATTCGATCCGCTACCCCCGCGGCTTCGGGGACTGGCTGAGGCACGCCGCGATGCCGGAGCGGGTCGCGGAAACGCTGGCGCTCCATGACGACTGGCGCGGAGTGATCGCGTACAATTATCCCGGTCTGGCGCTCCTGCGCCTGAAGAAGCTCTGCAAAAGGCGGAATCTCGCACTTCTGGCTGACTGTACGGAGTGGTATGCGCCCTATTTTTCGCTGAATCCCCACAAGGTCGCCACCAATGTTGACTCTTTCATCCGCATGAGGATCGCCCAGAAAAAGTGCGACGGTGTCATCGCCATCAGTTCTTTTCTGGCCGGTTACTACGGGAAACATACAACCTGCATGATCCTGCCGCCCGTGATCGACCGGAGAAATGCGAAATGGAAGGCGGGCCCGGCGGAAAAGACGGGTCCGGGGCGGAAATTGTGCTACATCGGGTCGCCCGGCGCCAACATGGAAAAGGACCGTCTCGACGTGATCATCTCGGCGCTCTTCCAGAGCGGGCTCGACCGCCTCTCGCTGGATATCGCCGGCATCACGCGGGAAAACTACGACGAAATGTTCCCGGAACATCGCGAAATGATCGAAACGCTGACGGCCGCCGGACGCCTGCGTTTCCACGGCCGCCTTGCCCATCAGGCGGCTTTGGATCTGCTGAAATCATCGGATTTTTCCATCTTTTACCGCGAGGACAACCGGATGACCCGGGCGGGCTTCCCGACCAAATTCGTGGAAAGCATCTCCTGCGGGGTCCCGGTGATAACCACCCTCACCAGCGATCTCGGGAACTACCTCCGGGACGGAAAGAACGGTCTCGTGATCGAAGCTCCGGCCGGGCGCGAACAGCTGATGCGGGTGTTCACCCAGGCGGCGGGGATGCCCGTGCCTCCCCCGGTGGAGAATTCCGTTTTCGAAATAGAAAAATATCAGACTGCAATGTCCAATTTTTTGAGTGGAATCAAATGATGACGACGACTTCTGTTCCTGTGCTCCCGGATCCGGAATCGAGAACGCCGCACCTGGGCGTTTTGGATTTTCTCCTGTACACATTTCTGCTCTTGTGGTGTGTCTCGCCGCCCCTGAATTATTCCCTGTTCTGCCGACTTGGGGCCCTCGCCGCGATCGCTCTGCTGGCAATGCGGATCATGCTGAAAGCCGCCGCATCCAAGGGAAACCGGTGGCTGATCATCACGTTCCCTTTGCTCATTGCCATCGTGACCGGTTTGTCGCTGGTTTTCCATTTTTTCATTTATGTGATCAACACTCTGATTTTTCTGAGTATGTCGGTTTGCGCTTGGAACACCTATTTCACCCCGCCGTCCCCGACTCAGCGCAGACTTTTTTTGACCATCACTTTCGCGGTCTGTCTATTCTGGATGTACCGCACCTATTCGGTCCTCGGTATCGACCCTCATGCGATGAGGGCGATGATTAGAGCCTCGGAAGAAAGTATGTACTACGCGAGCCTTGGGGCGGGCGGATACGGCTTTCTCTACGCTCTGGTTTTGATGTTCCCTGCAGGACTCGGAGTGGTAACAAACAGAAAAGAACCCGCTTCGCTCCGGATCTTGGCGCTGGTCTTCTGTGTATTCACGGCCGTTCTGACCTCCAAGTCCGGGTATTTCCTGGCACTTCTTCTGCTTATCTTCAGCATTCTCTTCTTTATCATCAATCAATTTGCGAAGAACCGCGTGATCATTTTGGGATTCGTTCTCGTATTCGGCGTGATAGGGTTGGTCTTCGCGGATGATATTCTGGAGTTCCTCATAAGGGGCATCGACGTACCCGGCATCCGGCGAAAACTCCACGTCGTCCAGCAGATGTTGAACAACGATGTCGATGTGGAAGGCTCGGAGTTCGCGAACCGTTCCGAACGTTACACCCGAGACATCCAGCTGATCTTGTCCTCTCCGATTTGGGGGAAACTCAGTTTCGATGCCGTCGGCAAACACTCGCACCTGCTGGATTTTGCGGCGATGTTCGGCTTGCCGATGGCGTTTTTCTACGTGCATTTCTGCTGGCGTACCCTCAAGAATTTCATAAATAGACACAACTCCGCCCTTTCGACTTGCATTCTGACGGCAATATTCCTGCTGTCGATGAACTCCCTCACCTATCAATTCGGCGGCGCTTTGTTCATCCTGCTCCCCATATTTGCCTCGGGGATCAAAGACACGGCCGAAGCAGACGGACAAGAGACCGGGAAAATCGAACAGGAGACAAAAGGAGCGTAAGTCATGCCCGGACACTGCCGTCGTGAAAAGAAGAAACTGAAAAAAAGCTAAAATGAGCAAAAACTCATTCGGAGAGCTCAAAGATGAAAGATCGGGACGACTGTCGCCAAGAAGCCATCGATAAAGGTTCGCACATGCCGACCTTGCTTTTCATCCATCATTCGGGTTTGATCGGCGGCGCGGGCGTCAGTCTGCGCAACAATCTTCTTTTCCTGTCGGAAAGCGGTTTCCGCGTCCGGCTTTATGTCCCGTCGGATCCGCCGGCGTACATGGAAATGATCAAGCGGGATTGTCCCCAGGTCGGCCAGGAGACGTACGGGCGCCGGATCGGAGCCGTTACCTATTACAGCGGAGGAGATTCCGTATTCAGTCCCCGCTTCTGGTATCGTCTGCTGCTGATCGTGAAGCAGTGGCGTTACTGGAATCGCGTCATCAATGAGGAAGATCCCGACGTGGTGGTCGTTAACTCCACCATTCTGTGCTGGATGAGTCTGCTCGGCGCGGTGGAGCGGCGCAAATCGGTCTGTTTCATACGCGAAACCAAGCAGGGTTCTCCCCGCAGTCTGCTGAACCGCATCATACACCGGTGTCTGGAACGTTTTACGCATGTCGTGTTCATCTCCCGCTATGATCAGCAGAGGGAAAATCTGCAGAAGGCTAAAACTGCCGTCATCTGCAACTATGTGGATTCGAAATTGCTGGACAAAACGATCGGCCGTAAAGCCGCTGAAGACCGGCTGGGCCTTTCGCACGGCGTCTTCCGGGTTCTCTATGTGGGAGGTGTTTCCCCCTTGAAGGGTTTCGATGTGGCGGTGGATGCCGTTGCGAAGTGCAAACAGCCGGTGGAACTTCTGGTCGCCGGCATGGGGATCGAGGCGGCCAAGGCCGTGACCTCCAAAAGTCTGAGCCGGTATGCAGCCGAAATGGAGCGGAAACTTGCGGTAAGGCAGTACAAGGACCGGGTCGTCATGATCGGCACTCAGACGGATATGAGCGCGTGTTATGCGGCCTGTGACGTGCTGCTGTTCCCGATGCGTTCGCCGCACCAGGCACGGCCGGCCTTCGAAGCCGGATATTTCGGCAAACCCGCCATCATCACCAATTTCGACAACATACAGGAATTCGTTCTGGACGGGGTGAACGGTCATCAGGTCCCGCCGGGAGATGCCGATGCCATCGCCGTGAGACTGGATGAACTTGCCGGAAATCCTGAAAAAACGCGGAAACTGGGTGAAGCCAACCGCCAGATCTGGATGAAGAACCATAACGAAAAAACGAATCAGGAGGCCGTCAGGTCGATCCTGGAGGAGCTGGTCCGGCAGTGAAAATACTTAACATCTGTTTGAGCTCCCCCTTCACCGAAGGGTACTCCTATCAGGACAACCTGTTAAGCGAATATCAGGCGAAACTGGGCCACGAGGTGACGGTCCTGACCGTCACCCGCACACGGGATGCCGAAGGGAGGATAGTCGAGACTTCCCCCGGGGAGAAGGTGCTGGAAAACGGCGTGAAGCTCATCCGCATAAAGACCCCGGGAAAACTTTTTTCCTTCCTCGGCATATTTCCGGGTATGAAGAAGGTCATTGAGGCGGTCGCGCCGGATTTCATCTTCATCCACGGGCTCGCCACCTTCGCGCCCCGGGCGGCTGTCGCCTACAAACGCAGACATCCGCAAGTACCCATCGTCGCGGACAATCATCAGGATGATTTCAACACCGCCCTCGGCCGCTTCCATGTCCGTCTGCAAATATCCCTTTTCCGGTCGATGTGGAAAAAATGGATCGGCGCGGTGAACAGGGTCTACGGAACGGCCAGCTGGCGGGTCGAGTTCGCCCGGCAGGTCTACGGGATCCCGGAAGAAAAAACGGATATTCTCGTTACCGGATGCACCGAAAAGTACACGGCGGAACTGTCTTCGAAAACCCGTCGCGAAGTCCGCGGCGAACTGGACCTGAGCGATGACGCTTTCGTTTTCATCCACGGCGGAAAACTGAATTCGGGGAAGCGTACGCTGGAGGTGATGAGGGCGTTCTCCGACTTGAAGGCCCCCGGCGCGAAGCTGGTGCTCTTCGGAAGCGTAGGCCGCGATATCGCCGACAGCTTTGAGAAGTTGCTGAAATCGAACTCCGACATCATCCATCTCGGGATGCTTCCCGGCAGCGAAGTTCACCGTTATCTTCTTGCCTCCGATTTCGGACTTTTTCCGGGAGGACACTCCACTTTGTGGGAGGAGTCGATCGGTTCCGGACTGCCCTGTCTCTTCCGGAATTACGGCGGGAAGATGCACCTCGACCGCTGCGGAAACGCCGTCATCGTCGACGACCCCGGACAAAGTGAACTGGCCGAATGTATGAACAAAGTTCTGAATGACCGGGAATTTTATCGTACACTCCTTTCCGGCGCTCGCAAATTGGCGCCGGAATTTTTTTACGGCAGCATCGCCGCCAAATCCCTCGAAACTGCGGGAGAAAGGATAAAATGAGTTCCGGTCGGATCCAGTATCTGGACATCGCCAAAGGCATCGGCATCATTCTGATGGTGATGGGTCACGCCTCCTTCGGCGAGGGGTTCAGCCATTACATCCACGGTTTTCACATGCCGCTCTTTTTCTTCGTTTCCGGGCTTTTGTTCACCTTCAAGGCGGACAAAAGCTGGGGCGAAGTTTTCATGGGCAAATGCCGCACCATCCTGATCCCCTACGCTTTCTTCGGGCTGCTGACCTACGGCATTTGGGCGGCGACCCGAGGGGGGCGCGTTACCGGGGCGGATCTGCTGACGCCCCTGCAGCGTCTGTTCTGGAATAACTCCCACGGCCTGGCGATCTCCGGGGAATTCTGGTTCCTGAGCGCCATGTTCTTCGCCTCATTGTTCTTCGACGGACTTTTCCGCTTCGTCGGCAAGCCGATTTTCCGGGCGGGTCTTCTGATCGCGCTGGCCTTATTCGGCTGTCTCTTCCGGTGGAAGTTCGACCTGGAGCTGCCTTGGAGCCTCCTCAGCGCCATGGTGGGAATGGGATTCATGGGCATCGGGTGTTTTCTGCGGCAAAATGCGGAAAGAGGAGGGTTTGCCCGGCGGCTGTTTCAGTTGCGCTGGTACGAGATCGCGATACTGGCGCTGATTTCCGGCGTCCTGATATTCGTCAACGGCCCGGTGAACATGCGGCGGAGCCTCTACTCCATCGTTCCGCTGTTCTGGTTCGATGCGGTCGTCATGTCACTGGTCATCGTCGATCTGAGCATGAAAATCGAAAATCTGCCCCTGAACGGAGTTCTGGACCGGTGCCGGAACTGGCTGACCGGAGTCGGACGGGATTCCATCACCTATTTGTGCCTCAACAGTCTGGTCCTGCACTTCGCCGGCGGGGCTTACCAGAAAATTTTCGGCAGGAGCCTGAGTCTTTGCCGTGCGGCCGTTATTTTCGCGGTTGCGATGGCGGTCATTTACTGGATCGACAAAGTCATGATGAATACGAATGCCAGAGTGCTCCTCGGCCGGAGACCTCTCAAATCCGGAACGGAACGGCCCCGAACCGATGCCGGCACGGAAAACCATCGCGGAAACAATTGATAAAATGGCGATGAATCGAACCAAACGGGCCGCGCTCAACAGTCTGTGCGCCATGATGAACATGCTGGTGAACATGCTGGTGTCGCTGATCGTCAGCATAAAGATCCTGGCGGTCTACGGTCCGGACTACCACGGTCTCAATTCCATCCTCTCCAGCGTCATGGTCTGGCTTCTGCTGCTGGAAGGAGGGCTGACCACGGTGTCCACGGTGGCCCTGTTCAAGCCTTTCATGGCTCATGACATCGACCGGTGCAACTCGATCCTGACCGCCAGCCGGGTGCGGTATTTCCAGATCGGATGTCTGATTTTCGCCGCCGGGGGCATTCTGGCGATCGTATATCCGTTCTTCATCAAGACGCCGATCCCCTATCTGGAAATTGCGATAATCTTTCTCATCATGACCTGCGCGAAGGCATTCGGGATCGGCTACACGCGGCGGTTCAGCGTCATGTTCGCCGTCAGCCAGCGGGAGTATGTGGGACAGTTGGTCAGAATGAGTTTCAACATCCTCGGCAACGCCGTGGTCTTCATTCTGGCGGTGAAGCATTGCAATTATCTGTGGACCAGGACGGTCTATCTCGGCGTGGAGCTGTGCGACGGCTTCACGATGGCCTGGCTGATATCGCGGCAGTACAAGGAATTCGGTTACCGCCATCCGAAACCGGATTTCGAAGCCGTAAAAGGCACCGGCCAGGTCGTCGTGCAAAGGCTCACCGCCATCGTCCGCGTTTCGGCGGTCCCCCTGTATATTTCCATGCTGCTCGGCACCACTGCGGCCAGCATCTACGCGGTCAACCTCTACGGCTACAATCTGATCCGGGTGGTGACCCAGAATATCATGAACGCGACCCAGAGCGGGATCGGCCAGGTCGTCGCGGAAAAAAACAAGGAGGACATCTACAAAATCTTCCGGGTCTTCGAATTCATCGTCATCAACATAACGCTGCTGCTGATGTCCACGGCGATCGTAATGACCATCCCCTTCGTGAAGTACTACACCCGCGGGGTGCGCGGCGTGGAATACGTCAATCTCTTCTTGTGGCTGGTGATCCCGCTGAACATCGCCATCCAGCTCTTTCACGTTCCCAGCGGCATCATCATGAACATGCACGCCAGATTCCGCGAGGACAAGAACTTCCAGCTGCTCGGCATCGGCGTGATGCTGCCGGTCATGGTCGCCGGCGGATACTGGCTCGGTCTCAACGGCATCATGATCGGGGTCACCTGCGGCAGCGTGACGCTGGCGGTCTGCGAACTGTGGTACGCCAGAAGCCGCATCTTTTCCGGCGGATACTTCGATTTCTTCCGTCCCCTGCTCGTCAATATCCCGCTTCTGGGGGTGGTGTCCTGGGGTGAGCTGCAAGTGGTTCCGCGCACCGTGACGCTGCCCCAGTTTTTCCTTTACGGTTTTGCCGTCTTCGCAATCCACGCCCTGGTCATGCTGACCGCCGATCTGCTTTTCGAACGCGAGCGCTGCCTGCTGGCCATGAACAGAGTCAGACAGATGTTCTTCAAATCCCCGAAAAAAGCGTGAGGAGCAAGTTATTTTCGATCCGTTCAAATACCCGGAGGTTTCCAAATGAACAGAAAGATCCTTATTTATTACTCCCAACTGAACATGGGAGGAGCTGAAAAATCACTGATAAGACTCATGAACCGCCTGGCGGCGGAGGGGTGTTCGGTCACTTATCTGGGGCGCTTCGCTCACGGCAGCTGCGAACCGCTGCTTTCTCCGGACATCAGAAAAATCTATCTGTCGGAGTGTCCTCCCCCCAAGGGGGCTTTCGTCAAACGGCTCTTCCGCTGGCTGCGGACGATGGTCCAGCGCTGGTGGTCGTATCTGAAGCTCTTCTTTTTCGGCGAGCACTACGATTTGGCGTTCGTCGGACTGCATGGCCTCGACCCATGGTGCGTGTGCAAACTGGTGAAAGCCCGTGTCCGCGCGGTCTTTATCAGGAACGATATCTCCAAATGTCAGACTCGGGAGCGGATCCGCAAGGCATTCCGCAAATATGCGGATTCCATCGACCATTTCGTTTGCGTGGCGGGAACGGTCAAGGAGTGTTTCGACCGGGAATTGCCGGAACTGGCGAACAAATCGCGAGTTATATACAACCTGCTGGACACGGACGGGATGAACCGCATGATGGCCGAGGCGGAAAATCCCTTCGAACCGGGAGACGACAGCTTCAAGATCGTCAGCGTGTGCAGGATCACCGACCACGCGAAAGGCGTGTTCCGCATGCTCAACGTCTGCGAGAGACTGGTCCGGGCCGGACTGCGTTTCAAGTGGTATCTGGTGGGCGACGGGCCCGATCTGCCGGCGCTGCGCGAAGAGATCCGCAAACGCGGCATGGAAAAGGTCTTCCTGACGCCGGGGAAAAAGGACAATCCCTTCGCCTACTACCTTCACGCCGATCTGGTGGCGGTTCCCTCGTACTACGAGGGACTGTGCGGCATCGTCAACGAGGCGAAGGTCGCCGGAGCAGCCGTGGCGGCAACGGAATTTTCCGGCATACATGAGCAGATAACCCCCGGAGAGAACGGCGTCATCTTCGAAAATAACGAGGATGCCATATTCGAGGGGCTGCGGGAGCTCATCGGCGATCCCGAAAAGGTCCGCAAACTGAAAAATCATCTGTATCCCGAAGCGATCCTCAACGACGATCTCAAGGTGCGGAAGATCTGCGATCTGGCGGACGTGCCCCGTTGACGGATCTGCCGTTTACAGACAGGAGACGGGAATATGATCAAAAAATTTTTACGCGGCATCTTCCGGATTTTTACGCCTCACCGCAGCATGCCTCAGCTGATCGAGCACTACCGCAGACAGGGGATGAAGATAGGAGAAAACTGCTACATCGGCCAGAATGTCACCTTCGGCCGAGGCGGGCGGGATCCCATCGTCGTCGGCGACAACTGCATTTTGACCGGATGCACGATTCTCGGACACGATGCCAGTCCGGCCCTGTTTTTGGAGGAGCTCCAGGGGACTTCCATCCATGACCGGAAATCGCTGAAGCTGGAAACCGTCATCGGCAACAACGTTTTCATCGGCGTCAACGCCGTTGTGCTTCCCGGCGTTCATATCGGAGACAACTGCATAATCGGAGCCGGAGCCGTGGTCACCAAAGACGTCCCCCCGGGAAGCGTCGCCGCGGGCAATCCGGCAAGGGTGATACAGTCCATCGAAAACTTCAAAGCGAAGTACGCAGCCTTGTATAAGGAGCATCCGGAGTATTTCTACTGCGGGCAAAAGCCCCAAAATCAATAATCAGGAAGACGTGTTATGTTCAAGGACAAAATTCTGCTCATCACCGGGGGGACCGGGAGTTTCGGGAACGCCGTGCTGCGGCGGTTCCTCGGCAGCGACGTGCGCGAGATCCGCATCTTCAGCCGCGACGAGAAAAAACAGGACGACATGCGGCACGAGCTGCAGGATCCCAAAGTCAAATTCTACATCGGCAACATCAGGGACCGCCAGGCCGTGGATGGCGTGATGCGCGGCGTGGACTACGTTTTTTCCGCCGCCGCTCTGAAGCAGGTCCCGAGCTGCGAATTTTTCCCGCTGGAAGCCGTTCAGACCAATGTCATCGGCACCAACAACGTGCTGGAATCCGCCATCGCCCACGGCGTCAAGAACATCGTCGTGCTGTCGACGGACAAGGCCGCCTACCCCATCAACGCCATGGGCATTTCCAAGGCGATGATGGAAAAGGTCGCCATCGCCAAGGGCCGCGCCCTCGGACTGGGCGCGCCGACCACCATCTGCTGCACCCGGTACGGCAACGTGATGGGCTCCCGCGGCTCCGTGATCCCTTTGTGGGCGGAGCAGATCAAGGCCGGTAAACCAATCACCATCACCAATCCGGAAATGACCCGGTTCATGATGACACTGGACGACGCCGTCGATCTGGTGATCTATGCCTGGCAGCACGGCGACAACGGCGACCTTTTCGTCCAGAAGGCGCCGGCGGCCACGCTGGTGACTCTCGCGCAGGCGCTGAAGGAACTCTACAACGCCGACAACGAGGTGAAGGTCATCGGCACGCGCCACGGCGAGAAACTTTACGAAACGCTGGTCACGCAGGAGGAAATGGCCAAGGCCGAGGACATGGGCGATTATTTCCGGATCCCCTGCGACACGCGGGACCTCAACTACGATAAGTATTTCCGTGAAGGGTCGGAAAAGATCAATCAGGTCACGACCTATCATTCCCACAACACCCGCCGACTGGATGTAGCTGAGATGAAGGAACTGCTCAAGAAACTCAAACTCATCCGTGAAGATCTGGGGCTCGGTCATGGCGGCTGCTGAAATCATCCAGGGGGAGATCTTCCGCGACCAGCGCGGCAAGATCGCCAGTCTCAACAATTTCCGTTTCGACGGCGTCAAACGGGTCTACTTCATCACGCACCCCGACGTTACCGTCATCCGGGGCTGGCACGGGCACAAGCTGGAAGGGAAGTGGTTCTACTGCGTCCGCGGCGCTTTCAGGATCGGACTTGTGGAGATCGACGACTGGGAGCATCCTTCCAAGGACTTGAAACCCGAGATCGTCACCCTCACCGACGAGGAGAGCCGGATCGTCCGCGTCCCGGCGGGGTTCGCCAGCTGCATCAAGGCGGACATCCCCGATTCGACGCTGATGGTGCTGTCGGGCAAGACCCTCGCCGACGCCATGGCGGTGCCGGACAGCTACCGCTTCGACAAAGATTACTGGTTCAAATGGAGTGAATTGAAATGATCAAAGTCGGCATTACGGGACAGCCCGGATTCATGGGGACCCACCTCTTCAATCTGCTGGGAACCCAGAAGGATATCGAACGGATCCCCTTCAAGGATGAATTCTTCGCCGATGAGGCTCTGTTGCGGGACTTCGTCCGGCAGTGCGACGCCGTGGTGCATCTGGCCGCCATGAACCGCCATCCGGATCCGCAGGTGATCTACGACACCAACGTCCGGTTGGTGAAGCAGCTGATTGCCGCCATGGAAGCGGAAAAGGTCACTCCCCACGTGCTCTTTTCCAGCTCCACCCAGGAGGAGCGGGACAACCTCTACGGCGCCTCCAAGCGTGAAGGCCGCCGCCTTTTCGCCGAGTGGGCGAAGCGGAACAACGCAAAATTCACCGGCTGCGTCATCCCGAACGTCTTCGGGCCCCACGGCAGGCCGAACTACAATTCGGTGGTGGCGACCTTCTGCCACCGGCTCACCCACGGCGAGACGCCGGAGATCCAGGTGGACGGTTCGATCAAGCTCATCTACGTGGGCGACCTCTGCGAGGAGTTTCTCAGGATCATCCGCACCGGAGAAGCCGCGGACATGCACCCCATCGCCCCGAGCGGGGAGCGCCGAGTGTCTGAGCTGCTGGCCGAGTTCGAGAACTTCAAGACCAAATACTTCGAGCAGGGAGTCATCCCGGAACTCGCCACGCCTTTCGACCTCCGGCTGTTCAACACCTTCCGGGGCTACATCGATCAGGCGAGCTTCTTCCCCTTCAAGCTCAAGAAGAACAGCGACCCGCGGGGCGATTTCGTGGAGATCGCCCGGCTGGAATCCATGGGCGGTCAGGTTTCGTTTTCCACCACCCGGCCGGGGATCACCCGGGGAAATCACTACCACACGCGCAAGATAGAACGTTTCGCCGTCATCAAGGGGCAGGCCCGCATCGAAATGCGCCGCATCGGCACGGACGAGAAACTTTCCTTCGAACTGGACGGCGAAACGCCCGCTTTCGTGGACATGCCGATCTGGTATACCCACAACATCACCAACATCGGGAAAGAGGACCTGTACACGATCTTCTGGATCAACGAATTGTACGATCCCGCCGATCCGGACACATTCTTCGAGGAGGTGTGACATGTTCAAGAACAACGGCAAGCTGAAACTGCTCATCATCGTCGGCACGAGGCCCGAGATCATCCGCCTGGCGGAGGTGATCCGCAAGTGCCGGAAGTATTTCGACACGCTGCTGGTCCATACGGGGCAGAATTACGATTACAACCTCAACGGCATCTTCTTCCGCGACCTGGAGCTCGAGGATCCGGAGATCTATCTCGACGCCGTCGGGGAGACCCTGGGCCAAACCATGGGCAACATCATCGCCAAGTCCTACGACGTCATGACCGAACTGCGGCCCGACGCCGTGCTGGTGCTGGGCGACACCAACAGCTGTCTGTCGGTCATCGGGGCCAAGCGGCTGCACATCCCCGTGTTCCACATGGAAGCGGGCAACCGCTGCAAGGACGAGTGTCTGCCCGAGGAGACCAACCGCCGGATCGTGGACATCATCTCGGACGTCAACATGGCCTATTCCGAACACGCGCGCCGCTATCTGGCCGAGTGCGGCCTGCCCCGGGAACGGACCTTCGTCACGGGTTCCCCCATGGCCGAAGTGCTGAACCGGAACCTCCCCAAATTCGAAGCAAGCCCCATCCTCTCCAAGCTGGGACTGGCCCCCAAGCGCTACATCCTGCTCTCGGCCCACCGGGAGGAAAACATCGACACGGACGCCAATTTCAATTCCCTTTTCACCGCGGTGAACCGCATGGCGGAAAAGTACGATCTGCCCATACTCTACTCCTGCCATCCCCGTTCGAAAAAACGGCTGGAGGCCTCCAAATTCCAGCTCGACAAACGGGTCATCCGGCACGAGCCGCTGGGCTTCCACGACTACAACTGTCTGCAGATGAATGCGTTCGCCGTCGTCTCCGACAGCGGGACTCTGCCCGAGGAAAGCAGTTATTTCACCTCTATCGGCAAGCCCTTCCCGGCGGTCTGCATCCGCACCTCCACCGAGCGCCCCGAAGCGATGGACAAGGGGTGCTTCGTCCTGGCCGGCATCACGGAAACCGGGCTGCTCCAGGCGGTGGATACGGCGGTCGAAATGGTCCGCAACGAAGTCAACGGCGGCGCCGTTCCCGTGCCGGATTATATCGACACCAACGTCTCCGACAAGGTCGTGAAGATCATCCAGAGCTACGTCGGCGTGGTCAACAAAATGGTCTGGAGAAAATTCTGACCGGGATGTCTAACTGCAAGCTGCAAACTGTTTCCAAGGTGTTTCCCATGCGTTTCGTCCGATATGCGATAAAGTTCCTCGCCGCCGGGGCGACGGCGCTTTTCATCCTGTCGGTTTTCACCTGCCTTTACAATTACATACCCCTGCACATCCCCAACGGCGAGCAGACGACGGACTACGTCTGGCCGTCGAACTCGCCGTGGATATTGCTGACGGAGGGGTTCTCCTGGGGCAGGATGGACGAAAAAGGCTTCAACAACCCGCGCGCGATCCCGGATCCCGACATCCTGTTCATGGGCTCTTCGCATATGGAGGCCAAGAACGTCATGCGGAACGAGAACGCCTGCACCTTGCTCGGACAAGCTCTGAAAGGGCGGTATAAGGTGTACAACATCGGGATGTCCGGACATACTTTTTCCAAAGTTTGCCATTATATCCCGGCAGTTTTGCGGAAGTATAAGGACAAACAGCCTGCTTTTCTGATGATCGAAACATCGTCCGTCGCGGTAACCGATAAGATGGTCGATGATATTTTGCGCGATAAATATCAATATCGCCCCAAGCCGCACGGGGTCGGGGTAAAACTCCTGCAGGTAATCCCCGCCGCAAGTTTTTTATATCGGCGGTGGGAAAACGGTTTGAAAAAGGTATTTATCCCGGCGAAGAAGGAAGCGGCGTCCTCCGGAGCCGTGCGGCAGAGTTCTCCGTCTTCGCAGAATTGCGGCCGACTGTTCAGTCATTTGGCCGCCGCCGCATCAAAAAACGGAGTCAAGATAGTCATATTCTATCATCCGAAGGAGATCTTCCTTGCCGATGGCTCCATCACATTCCTCGAGAAAGAATGGACCGGAGCATTTGCCGATGCCGCGAAACAGAACGGGATCATCTTTGTGGACATGAGCAAGTCCTTCGAAAAAATGTTTTACGAAGAGCATCATAGCGCACACGGTTTTATGAATGGCAAACTCGGCCGCGGCCACCTGAACAAGTACGGACATCGGGCCGTCGCGAAAGAATTGGAAAAGGTCATTGCCGCGTCCGAAGGAAAGAAGTCCCCATGCCGCTGATAAGTTTCGTCTATTTCGGCCTCACGGCCGTCGTTTTCTGCGCATTGTTCGCGGTGCGGAAGCTGATCGGAGACCCCGGCCGGAAGAAACTCCTCGAAAAGCTGGTTTTGCTGGCATCGAGCTATGTCTTCCTGGGATATGCCGACGTCCGCTTCCTGCTCCTGCTGATGCTGCTGACGTTTTCCAGTTTTGCCTCGGCGAAGAAGAAGAAGTACGGCCTCGGCATATTCGCCGCATTGGCCATGCTGTTCTTCTTCAAGTACTACAACTTTTTCGTCGAGTCGTTTTCCCCGCTGATCGGAACCGATCTCGTATTGAAAAACATCCTTCTTCCGCTGGGGATATCTTTCTACACCTTCAGTGCGGTCAGCTATATCATGGACGTCAGGAACGGCAAGACCGCCTGCCGGTCGCTGCTGGACCTCGGCGTCTACCTGGCGTTTTTCCCGAAACTTACTTCCGGTCCGATCCAGAAGAGCCGCAGTTTTTTCGAACAGCTCGATTCCGACCGCAAATTGGGCTGGCTCTCCATATCGGAAGGGATCCAGATATTCGTCTTCGGGCTGTTCAAAAAGATCGTCATAGCCGACCGGCTCGCAGTGTTCGTCGACCAAGTCTATGCGACGCCCGCCGTCTTCGGCAGTTTTACCGTGCTGCTGGCGGCGGCTGCGTATTCTCTGCAGATTTATTTCGACTTTTCCGGATATTCGGACATGGCGATCGGATCGGCCCGGATAATCGGATTCAAGTTGCCGAGAAACTTCAACCTGCCCTATGTCTCGCACAACGTCACGGAATTCTGGAAACGCTGGCACATAACTCTTTCCAGCTGCCTGCAGGAATACCTTTATTTCCCCCTGGGCGGCAGCCGAAAGGGGACGGCGCGGGCCTATTTCAATCTCATGCTGACCATGCTGCTCTGCGGATTGTGGCACGGCGCGGATTGGACCTACATTTTCTGGGGCGGATTGAACGGATTGGCTCTGGTCGTCCACAAGTTATGGGTGTCGGTCACGAAAAGTCCGGAAAAGGCACACTCCAAGTTGTCCGCATTCCTCTCGATCTCGGCGACGTTTGTATTCGTGACCTGTTCATGGATCTTTTTCAGGGCGGGATCGTTTTCTAAGGCTCAAGAGATAATTTCCAGAATTCTCTCTTTCAAGCCCGGTTTGGAGCAGCCCTATCTCTGGTTCTGGTTCGCCGCGGCGGTGTTGCTGGCCGGGACCATTGCGGCGTACCGCAGGACTCCGGAGCCCGCAGAGCCCGTGAAAAAGCATAATTTCAGCAGGATCGACGGCTTCTATCCCGTTCTGGATTTGAGACGGTTCTGGAATCTGGTCATATTTCTGGTTTTCTGCGGGTTGATCTTGTGTCTGGCCCAGACCGGAGGATCGCCGTTCATATACGGCAAGTATTGATTTTTCAGGACTTGCAATCCAACGGGTCCGAATGTATATTAAGCAGGGGCATTTCGAGCCTTTTGTCTGATTGAGTAACAGTCCTGCCGTGAGGCCGGACGCATCATGAAGTCTGTTCACATTTCACATTGGGAGTTGATATTATGGAGTTCATTCATGACGTCAAAGTGCTGGTGACCGGCGGGGCCGGATTCATCGGTTCCAATCTTACGGACGCCCTGCTGGCGCTGGGCAACGACGTGACGGTATTGGACAATTTTTCTACCGGCAAAAGGGAGAACCTGGCCCATCTGGCCGGGAATCCCGCCTTCACCCTGATCGAAGGCGACATCCGCGACATGGAAACCTGCCGTCGGGCGGTCGCCGGAAAGGACTTCGTCTTCCACGAGGCCGCACTGGGGAGCGTCCCCCGCTCCATCAAGGACCCGATGACCAGCACCGCAGTGAACATCCTGGGCTTCGTGAACATGCTCTACGCCTCTCAGGAAGCGGGGATCAAGCGCTTCGTCTACGCCGCCAGCTCCTCCACTTACGGCGACAGCAAGGCGCTGCCCAAGGTCGAGGACCGTATCGGCAAGCCCCTTTCCCCCTACGCCATCACGAAGTACGTCAACGAGCTCTACGCCGGGAATTTCCACGATCTCTACGGCATCGACACCATCGGTCTGCGCTACTTCAACGTCTTCGGCCGCCGTCAGGATCCCTTTGGCGCCTACGCGGCCGTAATCCCTAAATTCGTCATCGCTCTGCTGAAACACGAAGCCCCGGTCATCAACGGCGACGGTTCGTACAGCCGGGATTTCACTTACGTGGACAATGTCATCCAGGCCAATCTGAGGGCGATGAGCGTTCAGGATCCCGCGGCGCTGAATCAGGTCTACAACGTGGCCTTCGGCGAGCGGACCACCTTGAACGAACTCTACTCGGCGCTGCGGACCAATCTGGCGCAGTTCGATCCTGCCATCGCCGCCATCGAACCCAAGTACGGCCCCAACCGCGCGGGGGACATCCCCCACAGCCTGGCCAGCATCGACAAGGCGAAGAATCTTCTCGGCTACGCCCCCGAATTCAGCGCGAGCGCCGGCTTGAAGCAGGCGGCCGAATGGTACTTCAAGAACCTCGGTGACAGGTGATCCAGGTCCTTTTCCGCACCCGACCGGCGCGGAGCCGGGACGTGCAGTAATTATTTTTTGAAACAGGAGTTTTTCGTTCCATGCCCAAGGTTCTTTTGACCGGCAGCGCCGGATTCATCGGTTATCATGTTTTCAAACGGCTTCAGAAGGAAGGGGTCGATGTCCTCGGCGTCGACAATCTCAACAACTACTACGACGTCAATCTGAAACTGGGCCGCCTGAAGGACTGCGGCTTCGATCTGGAAGGCATCGCCTACGGCCGCGTCGTGAACTCCCCGCAGGGCGGGCGCTTTCTGCAGCTGAACCTCGAGGAGAGAGCCGGCTCGGCGGCCCTCTTTCAGAAGGAGCCCTTCGATCTGGTCTGTCACCTCGCCGCCCAGCCGGGGGTCCGCTACAGTCTTGAAAATCCCCATGCTTACATCGACAGCAACATCGTCGCCTTTCTGAACATCCTCGAAGGCTGCCGCCACAGCAAGGTGAGCCATCTGGTGTATGCTTCGAGTTCCAGCGTCTACGGTCTGAACTCCAAGATCCCCTTCACCGTCGAGGACTCGGTGGATCACCCGGTGAGCCTCTACGCCGCCACCAAGAAGAGCAACGAGCTGATGGCCCACTGCTACAGCTACCTCTACGACCTGCCCGTCACGGGGCTGCGCTTCTTCACCGTCTACGGTCCCTGGGGACGTCCGGACATGGCGCTTTTCAAGTTCACCAAGGCGATCCTCGCCAACAAGCCGCTCCCCGTCTTCAACCACGGCGAGCTGGAACGGGATTTTACCTACGTGGACGACATCGTGGAAGGGATCACGCGGATCCTCTTCGGCCCCACGCCCCAGGGCGATCCCGACTGGCTGCAGAATCCCGCCACGGCGAGGTCGCTCAAGCCCTATCACATCTACAACATCGGCAACGGACACCCGGTCAAACTGCTGGACTTCATCAGCGCCATCGAAAAGGCCGTGGGGAAGAAGGCGGTCATCGACTCCATGCCCATGCAGCCGGGAGATGTCTACCGGACCTGGGCCGACACCGCGGCGCTGCAGCGGGATTATCATTTCCACCCCCAGACGCCCATCGAGGAGGGCGTCAAGCGTTTCGTCGAATGGTACATCGACTATTACCGTCCGGAATCCGTTTGAAGCGGCGAAAGCTCCGGCAAGGAAACTCCAGTGAACGGAAAGGAAAAACCATGAAAGCGATTTTTGCCGCCGCGCTTGCCGCGGTCCTTTTCGCCCCCGGTCTGCGGGCTGCGGAAGATCCCCTCTACGACCGGGATCCCCACGAATGCACCAGCTGGATCGTCATGCCCGATCTGACGGGCGGCAAGTACATGTTCCTCCACAAGAACCGGGACACCAAAAGCCACAAGATCCAGCTTTACAAGGCCAAACCCGAGGGCAAGAACGCCTGGATCTCCCTCAGCGACCGGGGCGGCGGCAACAACGCCTTCGCGGGGCTGAACGCCAGGGGACTGGCCGCCGCCATGAACAGCGGCGACAAGACCGATTTCTACAGCCGCAACAAGGAGGGCTCCTTCACGCCGGAGATCTGCAAGTACACGCTGGAAAACTGCTCGACTGCCGAACAGGCGGTGGCTTTCATCCGGGACCATGTGAAGCGGGGCGACTACCGCCACGCCAGGAGCGGCTCCATCTGGTTCGTCGCCGACGCGAAAAAGGCCTTCATCATCGAGCACGACGCGAAGCATTTCGCCGCCCACGAAGTCAGGGAACATTTCGCCATCCGGGCCAACGCCTGGCATTACCCCGAAATGCTCATCTACTCCCAGAAGGACCAGAAGGGGCTCATCGGCAATCACCGGCGGGAGTTCGCCGTGAGATCGCTCCTTTTCGCCGACGGCACCAAGTACGGCGAACCGGTGACGCAGGAAAAGATCGCCGCGGCCTCGCGGATCAACGCCTACCCGGACGAACCCCAGTGCTATCCCCTCTGCGGCAGCCGCACCAACTCCGGGAGCACGCTCAGGATCGACTGCGAATTTCCCGAAGCGCTGAGCACCTTGTTCGCCGCCTGCGGCCCGCCGCGCCACACGGCTTATCTGCCCGTGCCCTTCCTGCTGGATGAGTTCCCGCAGGAGCTGGCCGAGGGCGCCTTCTGCGACACGGTGTTCGCCCGTGCCGAGGAAAAACGGGAACTGCTCCCGCCGGAAAAACTGGCGGAATTCGAACGCACCCTGCGCTGGCGGCACGAGGAGGCCGTCGAAAAGGGCCGGAAGATCCTGAAGGCGGGCGGGGCCGTCGCCGAAGTGAAGAAACTCCTCGCCGAGGCCTTCCGGCAAAACTGGGAAGAGCTCAGGAAACTTTCCGCCGAGTGCGACGCCAAGGCGGCCGCGGCCAAGCCCGCCGCCAAGCCCGCCGCGCCCGCTCCGGCTCCCGCCCCGGCGAAGACCAAGTAAGCGTCTCTTCCTCCCTTGAAAAATCCCGCTTCCGTGCTATATTAAGTGCCGGACGCGGGATTTTTTGTGCGCGTGCCGCAAGGAGTTCGAAGTTGGACGATTTCACAAAACAGTTCACCGCCTCGCAGGTCCGGGGGGCGGTCATCGGCTGCGCCGTGTGCGGCCCCCTCATCTCGCTCCTCACCAATTTGCGCTGCCGGGCGCTGCCGCTTGCCAACGCCATCGTCGACGGGGCCCTCACGGCCCTCTGCATCGCCGTCATCGTGGCGTGGGGCTCGGAGTTCGTCTTCCGGACCGGCTGCCGGAAAAATCCCTGGTTCAAGCTGGAAGATCATCCTCTGGGCGACGAGGGGAAGCTCCTCCCCTTCCTGCCCCGGCAGTCCGCGCTGCTGGGAGCGGTCTTCGGCGTCGCCGGAGCCGCGCTCTGGACCCTTCTCCTCTATTTCGTCTTCACCCTCCTCGCCCGCGAGCTCTTCCCCTTCTGGCTTTTTCTCCTGCTCAAGATCGTCTTCTGCGGGGCTCTCGGCGGGTGCACGGCCCGCTTCGCGGCCCTGAACAACTTCCGTTACCGCTGAAAAGGAATTTTTCATCATGAACGACACCACGCCCAAATCCATGCGGCTGCACATCGCCCTGGCAGGGAGAGTCAACTCCGGCAAATCCACCCTGCTCAACAAACTCGCCGGGCAGGATATTTCCATCACCTCCCCCCTCCCCGGCACCACCACCGACGTGGTGGAAAAGCCCATGGAACTGCGCCCCCTGGGGCCGGTGCTCTTTCTCGACACGGCGGGGCTGGCGGACGACTCCGAACTGGGCTCCGCCCGCATCGCCAGAAGCATCAAAGCGCTGGACCGGGCCGACGTGCTGCTCCTCATCCTTTCCGCCGATCTCTGGGGCGAAACGGAGGAAAAACTCCTCGCCCTCGCCCAAGAGCGCAAGCTCCCCGTCATCCCGGTGATGAACAAGTGCGACGAAGTCCCGCCCGAAGAGAAGTTCCTTGCATTTCTGAAAGAAAAATGCGGGGCGGAAGTCATAGCTTTCAGCGCGCTGCGCGACTCGCGGGAAGAACTCCTCGCCCGGCTCAAGCCCGCCCTCATCGCCGCCGTGCCCGAGGAGTTCGTTTCCCCGCCCCCCATGGCGGGGGATCTGGTCGAACCCGGACAGACGGTGATCCTGATCGTTCCCATCGACATCCAGGCCCCCAAGGGGCGGCTGATCCTGCCGCAGGTCCAGACGCTCCGGGAGCTCCTCGACGCCGACTGCACCGTCGTCGTCTGCAAGACCTCCGACTATTCCAACGCCCTGAAAAATCTGAAAGAGCCCCCCGCCCTCGTCATCTGCGACTCGCAGGCGGTGGACATCATGGTCCGGGAGACGCCGCCGGAGATCCCCTGCACCACCTTTTCCATCCTCCTTTCCCGGATCAAGGGAGACATGGAGCTTTTCATCCGGGGCACGGAGGCCATCGACACCCTCAAGCCGGGGGACAAGGTCCTCATCGCCGAGGCCTGCACCCACCACGCGAGCGACGACGACATCGGGCGGGTCAAGATCCCCCGGCTGCTGGAAAAGACCGTCGGCGGCCCCCTGGAGTTCCAGGTCTGCGCGGGCCACGACTTCCCCGCGAACTTGCGCAGTTTCAAACTCATGCTCCACTGCGGCGGCTGCATGCTCAACCGCCGGGAGGTCCTGCGGAGGCTCCAGCTGGCGGCGGCGGCGGGAGTCCCGGTGGTCAATTACGGCATGGCCATCAGCCGCTGCCGGGGAGTGCTGGGAAGAGTCCTCGCCCCCTTCAGGCGGGGAGAAAAGGGAAATCTCTGAAAAAAAAGGCGAAATCCGGACAAAATCCCTTGCAATTTGCCTGCACTGTGATACATTAAATCCCGGACATCATTTCCGGCGCGGGAGTCCCGCCCGGGCAACTCAATCCAACAGGAGTATATTATGAGCAAGAAAGTGAGGATCGGCATCATCGGCGTCGGCACCATCGGTTCCGTCCATGCCAACAACTACGCCAACGTGCCCAACGCGGAAGTGGTCGCACTGTGCGACATCCTGCCCGACCGGCTGGCGGAAAAGGCCAAGCTGCACAATGTAGCCAAGACCTACACCGACTTCAACGACCTGCTGGCCGATCCCAAGATCGACGCCGTCAGCGTCTGCGTGCCCAACCACATGCACGCGCCCATCGCCATCGCGGCCCTGAAGGCCGGGAAGCATGTCATGCTCGAAAAGCCCATGACCCTTTCCGCCAAGCTGGGCAAGCAGATCCTCGACGCCCGTGACAAATCCGGCAAACTGCTCCAGATGGGGATGGTCTGGCGTCAGCGCTCCTCCGCTCAGCTGGTGAAGGAGGTCATCGACAACGGCCGTCTGGGCAACATCTACCAGATCCGCGTCAAACTGATCCGCCGCCGGGGCATTCCCGGTCTGGGCGGCTGGTTCACCACCAAGGCCATGTCCGGCGGCGGCGGACTCATCGACATCGCGGTCCATTTCCTCGACCTGGTGATGTGGCTTTCCGGCAAATGGAATCCCACCAAGGTCAGCGCCAAGACCTACTCCAAGTTCGGTTCTCCCATCAAGGATTACCACTACGTGAGCATGTGGGCCGGCCCGCCGAAACCCAACGGCACCTTCGACGTGGACGACTACGCGGTGGGCATGGTCCGTTTCGGCAGTGAGACGACCCTTTCCTTCGAAGTGGCCTGGGCCTGCAATGCGCAGGACGAGTCCTACGTGGAACTGCTGGGCGACAAGGGCGGCATCAAGCTGGACGTGGATTCCGATCCCATTCTGCGGACCGAGATCGACAACCGCATCGCCGACGTGACCTTGCAGTACGACAAGAAGGAAAACGGCTTCACCATCGAGCTGCAGAAGTTCTGCGACGCCATCCAGGGCAAGGGCAAGATCCCCGCGACCGGCGAACAGGGCGTGGTCGCCATGAAGCTGCTGGACGCCATCTACAAGTCCAGCGAACTCGACAAGGAAGTCGACATCAAGTAACTTTCTTCAAAGGCCGTATCCCCCCTCTCTCGGGTTGGATACGGCCTTTTTATGCCCTCCAAACAAGGCGGCTCAAGACTCCTGCCCCCGACAAATCAAACACCGTTGGGTAAAATTGAAAGGAACAAGTGATGGACAACCCTGACTTTACTATGTTTTGGGTGGTTTTGGGACTGCTCTCGCTTGCTTTTTTTGTCCTCTGCATCGTTAATGCCCTAGCACGCAAAAAAGTAAGGACCAAGGATATAGTGCTTCCATAGCAAGGTACTCCGCAAACACCAGATAATGAGTTGGCACGCAAAAAGAAAAGAGACGGAACGAGTGATGTACAGTTGATATATCCTTCCGTACTGGCAATAGGTATCTTCTTTTTCCCCTGCTTTTTATTTCATTTTGGCCCTGAAATTAATCCCGATCACCTTCGTTTTGTATTTCTGATACTCAGTCTTGGCTACCTTCTCATTTTTCTTTGCATGTTGCCTTCAAATCCCCAATTGTATTCTTTTTTCTGGTTTAATTTAATGGGTATTATTTTTAGTGGATTACTACAAAAATTCCCGACTGATTACGATTGGAGGCCTAACGGCTTCGGGGAATACGTTGGGGGAGCTTATCGGCAGTTTTTTGGGGGCTTCCCTTGCTGTAGGTTGCGGATTTTGGCTTGCCTCTATCGTATGGCTGATTGTTTTCTCCGTGCGTAAGGGAAGACAGATTTCACGTAAAAGGAAAGAAAAAACTGAGAGACTCAGTCAACTGGGTGCAGCGGCCTTGGAAGAGATCGAATCCGGAACTCCCGATAAGGCCCTGTGGGCCCAAGCGCTCGTCTCCGCCGACGGCGACGAAAACAGGGCCCGTGCAACATACATAAGACTCAGAATGAAAAACTCGACTAAAGACGACAACTGACAGCGTCTCAAATTGGGCAGATTCTGTTTTTCATCTCATCACTGCCGACAGCCCCTTCGACAATGGCTTCATCGCAAAACAAGCTTGGGAGCATTAGTCCGACAGGTCGGACGGGTCAGACACTACTCCTCACATCTCTTCGCGAGCCGCGACTGGCGGGCTCACTTGGAATTGTAGTCCCGGAAAAGCAGGAAGAAAGCCGCGATCTGCCCGGGGACCCAGGCGAAGCAGGTGAGAATGATCATGAGAATGATCGTCCCCAGCCCGACGCCCTTCAGGCCGATGACGCTGAGGGGCGGAAGAAGCACTGCGAGAAGAACACGGATGATCAGTTCGGCAGGAGACATTTTCACTTTCCTTTTTTGAGGGCCTTGATCTGATCGCGCAGATCCGCGGCCCGTTCGAATTCAAGGGCTTCGGCGGCGCGGAGCATCTCGGCGGTAAGTTCGTCGATGAGCTTCCGTCCCTCCGCCTCGGTAAGCCCGAGTTTTTCCAGATCCAATTCGCCGTCCGCGTTGAAGACGGCGTCGGCGATTTTCGCGGAGCTTCCGCCCCGTTTGCTCTTTTTCGATTTCCCGCCGATGATCTCGACGATGGACTTGCCCGGAGCCTTGACGATGGTCCGGGGAACGATGTGGTGAGTTTCGTTGTAGGCCAGCTGTTTGCGGCGGCGAATCCGGGTCCGTTCGATGAACTCCTCCATGGCGGGGGTCGTCTCGTCGGCGTAGAGGATCACCCGGCCGTTGGCGTTCCGCGCGGCGCGGCCCGCCGTCTGCTCGAGGGAGCGGGTGGAACGCAGGAATCCGGTCTTGTCCGCATCAAGGATGGCCACCAGGGCCACCTCGGGCAGGTCGATGCCCTCCCGCAGCAGATTGATGCCGATGACGCAGTCGCAGGCCCCCTCCCGGAGCTTCTTCAGCACCCGGACCCGTTCGAAGGCGTCCAGTTCGGAGTGGAGATAGGCGGCATTGATGCCCAGCTCCGAAAGATAATCCGAAAGACGTTCGGAACTCTTCTTCGTCAGCGTCGTCACCAGCACCCGTTCGTTCGCCGCGGTGCACTTGCGGATCTCCGAAATCACATCGTCCAGCTGGCCTTCGAGAGGCCGGATCTCGATCTCCGGATCCGGCAGTCCCGTGGGCCGGACCACCAGCTCCACCGGAGCTCCGGAACGCTTCAGCTCGAAGTCCCCCGGTGTGGCAGAAACGTAGATCGTATCCCCCGTGAGGCTTTCGAACTCGTCGAAGCGCATGGGGCGGTTCTCCAGCGCCGAGGGCAGCCGGAAGCCGTGCTCCACCAGCACCTCCTTACGGCTCCGGTCGGCCTTGTACATGGCCTGGATCTGGGGCAGCGTCACGTGGGACTCGTCGATGACGGTGAGAAAATCGTCGGGGAAGAAGTCGAAGAGGCAGTAAGGCCGCATGCCGGGAGAGCGGCGGGAAAGGTGCATGGAGTAGTTCTCGATGCCGCTGCAGTAGCCGATCTCGTTCATCATCTCCAGGTCGCAGTTGACCCGTTCCCGGACCCGCTGGGCCTCGATGAGCAGATTCCGCTGCTCGAAGAACTTCACCTGCTGTTCCATTTCGGCCAGGATCGCCCCCGACGCCTCCCTGATCCGGTCGGGCGGCATGACGAAGTGCTTGCAGGGGAAGAGGGTCCCCAGCTCGACGCCGTTCTTCTTCTTCCCGGTCAGTGCGTCCCGGCGCTCGATGAACTCCACCTCGTCCCCGAAGAAGCCCACCCGCAGGAAGTCGTCGTTGTGGGGTTCGAAGATGTCCACCGTGTCCCCCCGGACCCGGAATTCCCCCTTGGCGGGAGCCACGTCGTTCCGGGTGTACTGGACCGCGATGAGCCGTCTGAGCAGTTCGTCCCGGCCGATGGTGTCCCCCACCGAAAGGCGGACGCACATTTCGTTGTACTCCTCGGGAGCCCCCAGGCTGTATATGCAGGAAACGCTGGCGACGATGATCACGTCGCGCCGTTCCACCAGACTGGCGGTGGCGGACAGCCGGAGCTTTTCGATCTCCTCGTTGATGGAGGAGTCCTTGGCGATATAGGTGTCGGTCTGAGGAATGTAGGACTCGGGCAGATAGTAGTCGTAATAGCTGATGAAGTACTCCACCGCGTTCTCGGGGAAGAAGCCCTTGAATTCGCTGTAGAGCTGGGCGGCCAGGGTCTTGTTGTGCGAAAGCACCAGCACAGGCCGGTCGAACTGCGCGATGACGTTCGCCAGCGTGAAGGTCTTGCCGGAGCCCGTCACCCCCAGAAGGGTCTGGTAACGCTTGCCCGCCTCAAGTCCGGAAACCAGTGAAGCGATGGCTTCGGGCTGGTCTCCGGCGGGGGGGAAGGGCTGATGGAGCTTGAAGATCCCCATGGACTTTTGCGTCCTTCGCGAAAGGGGAAAATCAGCTCATCTTTTCGATGATCTTGACCAGCGGGGCGAAGAGCGCCAGCACGATGGTACCGACGATGCCGGCCAGACCGACGATCATCAGAGGCTCGATCAGGGAGGTCAGAGCGCTGACGGAGTTGTCCACCTCTTCCTCGTAGGTGTCGGCGATCTTGGTGAGCATGTCGGGGAGTTTACCGGTTTCCTCGCCCACTTCGACCATTGACACCACCATTTCCTCGAAGACCTGCGTCTTGCTCAAAGGCGCGGCGATGCCTTCACCTTCCTTCACCGCGTCGTGGACCTTCTGGATGGCTCCGGCGACGACTTCGTTGCCGCTGGTTTCCTTGACGATGGCCAGCGCGTTCAGCACCGGCACACCGGAACTCATCAGCGTACCCAGGGTGCGGGCGAAACGGGAAACGGCGGTCTTGGAAACGATGGGCCCGAAAAGAGGCATGTTGTATTTGACCCAGTCCATGGCCCACTTGCCCGCGGGGATCTTCACCAGGACGATGAAGAATATCACGATGCCGAATACGCCGCCGATGTAGTAATACCATCTGGTCATCATGGTCTCGCTGGTGGCGATCAGCAGTTCGGTGATGCCCGGCAGGGGTTCGGAAGGTCCCAGCAGGTCGCGGAAGATCTTGGAGAAGTTCGGCACGATGAAAATCATCAGACCGACCACGGCCAGAAGGGAGATCGACAGGATCACGATAGGATAGATCATGGCCGATTTGACCTTGCCCGCGATGCGGGCGGCCTTTTCCATGAATCCGGCCAGACGGTCGAGAATGATCTCCATGGCACCCGACGCCTCACCGGCGCGGACCATGTTCAGATAGAGCTTGTCGAAGGACTTCGGGTTTTGGGAAAGGGCTTCGGCGAAGGTGGCGCCCCCTTCCACGGTCTCGGCGGTGCGGCCCAGGACCACCCGAACGGCGGGATTGGAAGCCTGCTTTTCCAGAGTCCGCAGGGAGCGGATGAGGGGCAGCCCCGCCGAGAGCAGGAT
>JAFSYV010000270.1 GCA_017443585.1 Lentisphaeria bacterium
AAATAAAAATCGGAGATCAAAAAGGTTTGGGAAAGGGAGGTGGGGTTCGGGGCGGAGGGGAAAGACCTTTCCTCAAAAGGGCTTCCCCTCCGCCCTGACTCCCTGAACGCCTTTTCAGAATACCCAGCTGCCGCGGCGGAAGACGGGGATCTTTTCGCCGGAGGGGGTGATGCCGGTGATGTCCAGATCGGCGGAGCCGACCATGAAATCCACGTGGATCATGCTGTCGTTGACGCCGAGGGCTTTCAGTTCTTCGCGGGAGTATTTGGCGTAATCGGTCACGCAGACGTCGAAGCCCCGTCCCAGGGCCAGGTGGCAGCTGGCGTTTTCGTCGTAGAGGGTGTTCCAGAAGAGGATCCCGGTGTCGCTGATGGGGCTGCGGTGGTCGATGAGGGCGCACTCGCCTAAGAAGCCCGCGTTTTCGTCCATGGAGATGATTTTTTCCAGAGCCTCCTGATTTCGGGTCGCGTGGACTTCGACGGCTTTCCCTTCGGCGAAGCGGATGGAAAAGTTCTCGATGAGGGAGCCCTGCCAGGAGAGGGGCTTGGTGCTCACCAGCACACCTTCGGCCTCGCCGCGTTTGGGGGAGGTGAAAATTTCTTCGGAGGGGATGTTGGGGTTGTAGACCCGGCCCGAGAGGTCGGTCTCGCAGCCGCCGGCGAAGAGGCCGCAGGGCATGAGGCCCACCTTGAAATCGGTGCCGTTGGGGGACTTGTATTCCAGCGCCCGGAAATGGTAGGCGTTGAGGGTCTCCGCCCGGCGGTGGATCGTTTGGTTGTGCTCTTCCCAGGCTTCGACGGGGTCGTCGCCCGCGGCACGGGCGGCTTGGAGGATCGCCTCCCAGAGCCGCTTTTCGGCGGCTTTGCCTTGCAGTCCGGGGAAGACCTTTTCGGCCCAGGGGATCCCGGGGACGCCCGCGATGCACCATTGGTGGCGGTTTTCCATGGCCTCGCGGAAGGGTTTTATCAAGGGGAACCGGGGGGACTGGCTGCGGGCGCGTTTGCCCTGATCGATGCCGGCCATTCCGTCGGGGTCGTCGGAGTCCAGCCAGAGGAGCGCGGGGAGTTTTTCCGCCCGCCACTTCCATTTGGCGAGCTCCCAGTCGGCCAAAGAGGAGAGGTTTTCCTCGCTCCGGTGGAGCTGGTCCAGTTTGGCGAGGGCCATATCCTCCCAGGCGACCACCACCCGGCCCGCGCCCTGTTCGTAAAGTTTCCGCACGACCATGCGGACGAACTCGGGCTGGTCGAGTCCGGCGATGACCAGCACCTCCTGACCGGGATCGGGGTTGAGACCTTTGCGGACGATGAGGTCCGCGTATTTTTCGATGTGGACACGGAGTTCTTCCTCCGTCATCTGCCGAAATGAGCTGTTTTCCGCCATCTTTTTTCTCCCTGTGCCTTTCATCGTATTGTTTCAGAGATAATATAACCCCTGCCGCTTCCGAAAGCAAATGTTTTCTTCCGCCGTGTGAAGTTTCTCCGCGCGTGAGCTTATCTCACCGGAGACCGGTTTTTTGCCTCGAAGGCTGTTCAGCCGTCATTTTTCTGTGTTTTCCGGAGGAGCAACCGCGCCGGAGGTGACGCTGAAAGGCCCTGGCGCACGGAGATCACCCACACGGTTTCCGGCAAAAAGGAAGCCATCGCGTTCACCGTGAAGTGAAGACGAAAAAGGCCCCGCCGCGGGGGATTTTCGCGACGGGACCTCAAGATGAGCGAAGTCTCCTCCGGGGAAGGTTACAGCCGGGGCGGCTCGATCTCCACGATGCGCTTTTCGAGGACCGCCTTTTCGGCGGCTTCGGCCACGGCCACGGCGTAGTAGCCGTCGCGCGTGAGCATTTCGGTGTTGGGACGGCCCGTTTCCAGACAGCTGATGACGTATTCCAGCATGAGATTGTCCGCGCCGCCGTGGTTGCCGGGAGCCTTGGGGATGTCGATCTCTTCCGGCGCGCCGGCTGTCTGACTGGGGGCGTTGGGGTAGAAGCGGATCTTGCGGTTGGTCATTTCGGCCCAGATCTGCCCCTCCCAGCCGTTGAGGACGAACTGCCGCCCGCTGGTGGCCTTGACGGAGCTGGTGAAGCACTCCGCCAGAGCGGCCCGGCAGCCGTTGGCGTATTCGATGCTGATGAGGTGGTTGTCGAAGGTGTCCTTGTCGGAGTTGAAGACGCACAGGTCCAGCCGCCGGCCGCCGTTGACGACGACCGCGTCGATGCCGGTCTCCCGTTTGGTGGTCTCGGCGGCCTTGTCCATGTCCATGAAGTAGGGACACGTCCCTTTCTTGCCGCACTTGTAACAGTAGTCCGCGCCTTCGGGGTCGGGGAGGAAACGGTCCAGCCCGCCGAAGGCGGAGACGCGCACGGGCACGCTCCGGGCGAAACGGTTGATCTGGTCGATGCTGTGACAGCCCTTTTCCACCGCCAGTCCGCCGGAGTTGGCCGTGAGCCGGTGCCAGCGGCGGAAGTAGCTGAACCCGCCCGAATAGTAGTCGGTGCAGACGATCTGCTGGACTCTTCCGATGCGGCCCTCTTTCACCATGTCCGCGATCTTGCAGCAGACGGGGTGGTGCCGCAGATTGAATCCCATGAAGACCCTTTTCCCGCTGCGCTTTTCGGCGTCGATGATGGCCTGACACTCGGCGGCGGTTCGGGCCATGGGTTTTTCGAGAAAGACGTCCAGCCCCGCGTCCAAGGCGGCGATGGCATTTTCCGCGTGGGCGAACTGAGGGGTCGTCACCATGACCAGATCGAGGCCGCTCGACAGGAATGCGTCGCGGTCGGCGAAAAGCTTCAGGGAATCGCTCTTGACCGTTTCACGGGCGAACTCGCGTTTCACTTCGTTCGGGTCGTACACGGCGGTGATCTCCGCCCGGTCGCGGAACTGCTCCGAAAGGAGGGGGAGGATGAGGGAATAGGCGCGGTTGCCCATGCCGATGATGCCGATGCGCAATTTTTTCATTTCAAAGGTCTTGCTCCGTATTTGTCTGAAATTTCACTTTCGAAAAATTCGAGGGTCGGGGTTATCTCGCCCGCCGTCAGCGGCTTGGCGATGAGTTTGTCGAACCGTTTGTCCGAAGGATCGTAAAAGGTGTGGCCTTTGAACTTGATCGAAGTGCTTTCCCCGTCGTGGAGGCCCCAGCCGGTCCCCTTGCGGAAGGCCGCGAGGCCCAGGGGGGCCTTCGGTTTTTCACCGAGGGGGGCGCCGCCGCAGAAGCGGAATTTGTCCCCCGGCGAAAAGTACCAGAAATTGTCGTCGAAGTCCGCCTTGCACCCTTTGGCGTCGATGGCGGTGCGGTTGACGCAGTTCAGCGCCTTCTGGAGCGTGAGCGCAACGAAAAGGTTGTTCCGCACGGTGATGGAGCTTCCCGGCCTGAAGTGGTTCAGAGAAAAGTTGTAGATGAGGGAGACGTAGAAGGTGTTCCGCAGAATCTTGAGGTTGCCGTTGTATCCCCCCGTGATGCCGGAAACGCCGGAAGCGAGGACGCAGTTCTCGACCGTCACGTCGGCGCTGTTCAGCAGGACCACCGGGTCCTGATAGGTGCCGAAGGCGAGGAAGACGCAGCTGCCGATCCTGACGTCGCGGCTGTGGAGGATCTGGGCCATGCCGAAGCTCAGGCCCGCCCGGCTGGCGTAGAGTTTGTTGGCGAAGTTGCGGAAGACGAAGCCTTCGAAAGCGACGTGGCTCTTGTTCCGGCAGAGGATGCCGCCGGGGCGCAGAAAATTGCTTCCGTCGAAGACCGCCTTGCCCGGCTCCGCCGAGCGGAAGGTGATGGGCTTCCCCGGTTTTCCGGAGCGGAACACGGTGATGGTGTCATGATAGACGCCGGGGAGGAAGGTCACGATGTCTCCGGCCCGGGCCGCCGCTGCCGCCCGGTCGGGGGTGCGGAAGGGGGCCGTGCGGCTCCCTGCGTTCCGGTCATCGCCCGCGGGCGAAACGAAATACTCCCGGACCGCGCCCTTGGAAACGGCGGCGGGCACGGTGAAGGAAAAGACGGGGCCTTTCACGTTTTCGGCGCAGCTCATCCGGACGCCGGGGAAGTCGGCGGCGCGGAATCTGTCGTTGTTCCGGCGGGCCAGAGGCCGGGCGGGGATCACCGCACGGGCGTACCAGGTGGAGCCCGGGTCGAGTCCGGTGAGTTCCACGCGGTGGAAGATGTTGCCCGCGGAACAGGCGATCTTGCCCAATGCGGGGGTGGGGCCGTATTCGAGGAAGCTGGTGCAGGGCTGGGGGGCCCAGTAGTCATCCTTGACCCGGTAGGAATCCGCGCTGGTGTCGGGCGTTACCCACGAGATGGAGGCGGAGTCGCCGTCCACGGTGACGGCTGCCTTTTCGATGGCGGGCCGGGACGGAGCGGAGGCGAGGACCTTTCTGCCGGGCAGGCGGGGGGATTCGGGGCAGGAACCGAGAGGCTGTCCCCCTTTCAGGCAGTCGAAAGCCTTGAAAGCGCCCGTCCCCTCATCGAAAGTGCAGTTGTGAAGACGCGTACGCTCGCCCGCCGTCAGATGAGCGCAGGAGACGTTTTTGAGGGTGACTCCCGTGGAGCCCGCGAGGTCGATCTTCTGCGCATGGAGCCCCTCGACGGAGACGTTTTCACTTCCTTTGAGCGAGAGGCCCGCCAGTTCGACTTTGCCCCGTCCCCGGAGCGTCACCTCTTTCAACGAGGCGGCGAGGGCAGGATAGGTCCCGGCGGCGATGTACAAGGTGTATCCGGGTTCGAGGGCCTTCACCGCCCGCTCGAAGGTGCGGAAAGCGCTTTTCTCGCTCCCGCCGTCGGCGGCGTCATTTCCTGCAGGCGAGAGGTAGAGGACTTTGGCGGGCGTTGGAAAAGCCCCTTTGCCCATGAAGGGGGAGCCTTTCTGCAGGCGGAAATCGTAGTACTCCGGCGCGCAGAATTTCGGGTCCGTTCCCTTCTTCAGCAGCAGATTGGAGTCGTTGGGGTCGTAGACCGCGCTGGGCAGGGCGAAGGTGTTGGCCTTGTCCGTGATGGGGCGGCCGCCCTGCTGGTCGCTGTAGTTGGTGTTGGGACACGCCACCACCACGTTCCGCTCCGCCAGCCGTTTCCCGGCGGAGGCCTTGTAGTAGAGGCCGATGCGGGCGTTGACGATGATGTTGTTTCGCGCAATGCAGTCCGTCGCCCCGGAGTAGAAGCGCAGCCCGTGGATCCCCGTGTCGACGATGAGATTGTTTTCGGCCAGATTGTTCCGGGATTTGCCGCCGAAGAAGAGCTGGGCCGCTTCCGCGTAGCCGGGGGCTTCGTTGCGGTGGAAGAAGGAGTTGCGCGTGACGGAGTCTTTGCAGCTCACGGTGAAGGCGACGCCCCCTGAATTGAAGAGAAAATCGCACTTTTCCACGGTCATCCCGGTACACCCGGTGCACCGGATGGCGATGGCCCACGAAGAGTAACGGGGATCCTTGTGGGCCGAGCCGCAGAAGGTCAGGTCCCGGACGGTGACGTGAGAGGCCCCCTCGAAGAGGAAGAGATAGCCGGAGTTCACCGTGGCCCGCAGGCCCGCTCCGGGCCGTTTGCCGTCGAAGGCGTGGAGATAAAGGAATCCCTTTTCGGAGCGGAAAGTGCCCCGGAATTTTTCCATGTCGTGACAGGAAGGGGCGGTGAGCATGATCCGGGAGCATTTCAAGTCGGCCACGCTGTACACTTCGTGCTTGAGGGGGGTACGGTAGACGAAGCGCTGGCCCGGAACGGGCTCCCACGAAGCATCGTCCAGGGAGACCCAGGCGGTCACGATCGTGGAACCCTTTTCCGTGCCCCGGACGGTGACGGGCTTCGCCGCCGTCCCCTTGCAGGTGAATCTCACCGTCCCCTGCCGGTAGACGCCGGGGCTCAGGACGAGGGTGTCTCCGGGCTTGAGTCTGTCGGCGGCCTGCTGGAGCGAGTCCTTCGGGGTGACGGTGTACTCCGCGGCATTCACGGCGAGGGCAGTTGCGGCCGCGCACAGGAGTGAAGAGAGACCTTTCATCCTCAAAGTCCCCACATCAGTTCGTAGGCCGTCTGCCAGCGGGAGGGGCGGCCGGGGAGCCAGAAGGAGTTGTAGAGGCCGGGGCCGTCGGCGTCGCCGGGATAGAGGAAGGGCAGCCGCCGGTAGGGGAGCATGGCCGCGTGGGCGTCCATGAAGGTCACGCCGGAGTTGTTCAGGTGGCGGAACGCGGCGGCGTGGGTGCCCTTGTAGTTGACCAGCGAGGAGTCGGCGGGTTCACCGAAATAGCAGCCTTTGGAAGGTTTCTTGAGGGATGAGAGCTTGAATCCGGTCTTGGGGTGTTCGTTGCCGATCTGGAAGTTCAGCCCGTAGTATTTGCCGGGGGTGCTCACCGAGGGGCAGAGGATGGAGGTGACGATGCGTTTCCCGCCGGAATTCGTGACGATGGCGCCGATGACGGCGTTGTTGGTCTCGGGGATCCCCAGATAGCGGAAGAAGGTCCCCTTGCTGACGGCGCCGTTGGAAGCGGTCCGGTCGTAGGCGTTGTACCACTCTCCGGCTCCCCACTCGCCGGGCCGCGAGGCGGAGGGCATGGTGTAGCTCAGCACGAAGTCGTCGTTGTCGGCGGCGTAGAACTGGGCCGCCTTGCCCATTTGACCCAGCATGTTGACGCAGGAGATCTGTTTGCCCCGTTCCCGTGCCTGCTGCAAGGCGGGCAGAAGCATGGCGGCGAGTATCGCGATGATGGCGATGACCACGAGAAGCTCGATGAGGGTGAAAAAGCTGCGTTTCATGGGACCTCCTTGTTATTTGGTTTTTATCGCAGAACTGCGGATGAGGATGCGGTGAGGAGTGAAGATGTCGAAGCCGGGATCCGAGAGCGCCTCGGGATCGAGGAGCAGTTCCGCGGCCCGCACGCCGATGGCGTCGTACCGGAAATCCACCGTGGTAAGCCCCGGAGAGCAGAGACCGCCCCCCGGATAGCCGCCGAAGCCCATGACGGCCACGTCGTCCGGGACTTTTATCTTCCTTTCGGCCAGAAACTCGCAGGCCAGCATGGCGAAGAAATCCGACCCGCAGAAGACGGCCTCGGGCCGGGCCGCGAGGAGCCGGGTCATGGCAGTTTCGAAACACTCCCGGTCGGCGGAGGCTCCGGCGAGCAGACTTGCATCGGAGGCCGCTCCCAGTTCGGCGAAACGGCGGAGGATTTCTTCGTCGGAGTAGTACCGGATCTTGTAGTCGGAGTTGACCAGCATGGCGATGCGCTTTTTCCCGGCGGAAAGGAGGAACTTCACCCCGTCGTCCCAGGCGGTGCGGTAGTCGGTGCGCATGACGGAAAACCCGGTCCGTTCCCGGTCCAGGGGGGTGCCGTGGGCCGCGAGGACTGGCAGCCCGGCGGTACGGAGCAGTCCGGCCAGCGGGTCGTTTTCGGTGAAGCCGCCGCCAGCCACGAAGATGGCGGAGAAGCCGTTCTGCGAGAGGATCCGGTGCAGATCCCGGCGGGAGCCCGAGCGGAGAAAGGCCGCGCTGACGGTCTCGGTGAGGATCCCGAGTTCGCAGCAGCGCCGCTCGAAGCCGGGCAGGATGTAGTTGGCCGCGTTGCGGAGCCCGAAGGAAAAATCCCGCAGGACCAGCACTTTGGCCGAGGCGGCGGGGCAGCCGTTGCCGACGACGAAGGTCCCCCGGCCGTGGATGGAGGAGATGTACCCTTCGGCGGCCAGCTCCTTGAAGGCGGCCCGGAGCGTGATGTGGGAAACGCCGAGTTTTCGAGCGAGTTCCGTGCCGCGCGGCAATTTGCTCCCGACGGGAAATGTTCCGCTCCGGATCGCCTGCCGGAGTTTTTCCGCCGCAAGCTCTTTTTTCAGTTTGATCTCCACGGGACCGTTCCGAAAGTGATTATGAGTGATTATGAGATAAGATACACCGCGTTTTTCTCTTTGTCAAGGCGCTGAAGAGAAAAATCCGGGAATTTTTTCCGGATCCGATGCCGGATATGGGAGAAGCCGGAAAAACTTCATTTTTCCCGTGAGGCCGGGCATTTTTCCGCTTGACAAATAAAGAGACGGCAGGTATATTGGGAGGCGGGGTTCGGATCAGGCCGATGAGCGGAATGTTTGCCGGTCCCCCCTGAAGGAGCAGGAGAACGATCATGAAGGAATCCAATGAATTCATCCTTGCCGGGATCCGGGAATTCCGGGAAAGGCACCGTCTTGCGTGGCCGGATGTCACGGTGCTTTCCGCGGGCGATATCCTGACGGCGCTGAGCCGTCATCGGGTCCTCTATGGCCCGACGACGCCCGATTACGCCTTTTACGAGGCGGAAAACGCCGATGCGGCGGAAGCCGTGGTCCGCGAATTCGATTCTTGCGGCGCCAAAGTTTTCCGTGAACCTCAGTTTCTTCCCGGGGCCCGGGTCTGGGTCGCGGTTTTTTCTGAAAAAACTACTGTTCCTCCCGGTCCGTGGCCCGCGCTGGAGGAGCCGGGGCCCTGGAAAAATCCCCTCCGCAACCGCCGGGTGATGGATTCGGCGGCGCTGCCGGGGGAGCTTTCCCCCTTCCGCTTCAAGGGAGAAGATTATCTTCTGGAAAACGTGCTGGCCCATTTCCTCTACCCCGGCACGCCCGTGGGTTTCCGCTTTCATGAAAACCATTTCCGGATCCGCCGGGAATCCGATGACCAACTTATCTCCATCCCGCTGCTGGACCATTACTTCGCTTCGGCCTACGTGTGGAACGACCGCTGCTACTGCTTCGCCATGGGGCAGACCTCGGGCGCATGCATCGGCACCCATCTGGACGAGATCTGGTCCGACGACCTCGTTTCCTGGTCGCCGGTGCGCCGCGTCTTCGATTTTTCGGACCGGGACGAGCATTTCTGCAACACCTCGGTGACTTTCGACGGGGAACGGTTCATTTTGCTCTACGAAACGAACGATCCCAAGTGTCCCGTGTTCACCTTCCACTTCGCGGAGTCCGCGGATATGGTCCACTGGCGGACCATCCCCGACGCCGTGTACGCGTGGGACAAGTACACCGGCGGCGGAGCGCTCCACTGGATCGCGGAAGACAGGATGTTCTACCTGAGTACGCTGGACCTCTTCCCCCATCCCGTGACCCGCAAGGCCGCGTTCCGGTTCATTCTGAGCCGTTCCGCCGACCTGATCCACTGGGAGGATGCGCCCGACGACCGCCCGATCCTCGTTCCGGATTTCTACCATCGGCCCGATCCGGTGGGCCATCCCGACGTCTACGAGATCAGCGTCAGCGACGCGGAGTACCGCCAGATGCCGGGGTATCTCCGGGTGTACTTCATCGGCGGCAACCAGTGGGGCGTCAGCGACAATCAGGTGGCCGAGTATCCGGGGACCATGCGGGACTTTTTCCACGAGTTCTACCGCTGAGACCCCGCCGGAGCCGGGGGGCTCGCGGGATTCTTTCGCCGGAAGACTTGAAATGCCGTCGAGCGGTGCTATATTAACTTCCGGCATCGATTTTCACCGAACTTGAGTCGAAACAAGGAGTTGAAAAATGAAAAAACTGCTTCCCGTGATTTTCTCTCTGGCGCTTCTCGCCGGATGCGCTTCGCCGCAGTCCGGATCTTCCGCCCCTGCCGGTGACGGGGCGGGGACGAAGGAAGGTAAGATCCTCAAGGTCGCCCTCTTCACCGACAACGGCAGCCGGGGCACCGGGCCCTTCCATCTGGCCCAGATCCTGGCCACGTCGCCTCAAGTGGCGCTGACGCTGGTGGAAAGTTCCGACATCAAGGCCGGGAAGCTGGCCGAAGTGGATCTGCTCCTCGTTCCCGGGGGCTCCAGCCGGCTCCAGTGCGAAGGCTTGGGCGAAGAGGGCAAGGAAGAGGTCCGGAAATTCGTGCGGAACGGCGGCGCTTACGTCGGCGTCTGCGCCGGATTCCACTGCACCTTGAACCGGAAGGAGCGGATCGCATTGATGCCCTTCGAGTACCGGGAGGGCGCGGGCGGTGCGGGTGGACCCGTCCTTGTGGATTTTTCGAAACGGGGCGCGGAGGTGCTGGGCATCGCTCCCGGACGCCGCCGGGTGAAGTACTCCAAAGGCCCCATTTGCAAACCGGGGGCCCCGTGGGAGCACGGCAAGGCTGAAGTCCTCGCCGTCTACAAGACCACCATCAGCCCCGTCGGCAAGCCCGGCGGGGACTTCCTCAACGCCCCCGCGGTGATCTTCGGCAACTACGGCAAGGGCAAGGTCATCGCCACCAGTTTCCACCCCGAAGCCGACACCTTCAACGAGGATATCCTGCTGGGCTGCATCGCCGCCGTGACGGGGGTCCGGCTGACGCCGATTTCCCCCCGGAAGGTTTTCCATCCCTATCAGGCGGGCTACTTCTTCCGGCCCGCCGTGGGCAAAGGCTGCACGCGGGCGATCCGGGAATACATCTCGCTGCTCCACAATCCCCGGCTCCGGGTGCTCCTTGCCTCCGGCTTTTCGAATGATCGGTTCGACGTCATCATCCTGCCGCAGGGCGGCGAAAAAAGCTACGCCTCCTTCAAGGACGGGCCCCGCGGAAAGGCTCTCCGGAAGTTCCTCGACCGGGGCGGGGTCGTCCTCGCTTCCGAGTCGGCGATGAAATACATGCCGAAACATCCCGGAGTCATCGACATAAGGTTCCGGAGCGACACGTGGACCGACGCCGCGGTCCTGTTCGCAGAAGAGAAGGAGGTGCGGAAATGAAGAGCGTTTTTCTTGCGGTTTTGTTTTCGTTCGCGGTCTGCGCCGTTCTCGCCGCCGCCCCGGCGGAAGGGAAAAAGGTGCGCACCGCCTTTTACGCCGATACGGGGAGCCGGGGCGCAGGGATGCTCCAGCTGGCCCGGGTGCTGGCCCACTCGCCGGGGATCGAACTTGTCCCCGTGACGAGTCAGGATCTTCGCCGGGGCGTTCTGAAAAAATTCGATTTGCTGGTCGTCCCCGGCGGCAAGGTGGCGATCCAGTTTCCCGCCATCGGCAAGGAAGGGGGCGAAGCGATCAAGACCTTCGTCCGCGGCGGGGGAGCCTATTTGGGTGTCTGCGCCGGATGCTTCGACGCGCTGCCCAGTGAGAAACGATTGGGATTATTGCCCTTCGAAAACATCCCCCGCGCCTGGGGCCGGGACAGCATGGCCACGGTCGATATCCCGAAGGAGGGCGCGGCGGTCCTCGGCATCGCGCCGGGACGGCGGCGGGTCTCCTATAACGGCGGCCCCATCGTCCGGCCCGTGACGGGGCCGTGGCCCCACGGAGAAGGGCGGGCGCTGGCCTTCTACAAGAGCACAGTCAGCGGCCCGGACCGGCCCGCGCACAAGGACTTTTTCGGCGCTCCCGCCATCATTTGCGGCACCTACGGCAAAGGGAAGGTCATCGGCATCAGCTTCCACCCGGAAAAGCTCCCCGATACCGAGGAGATCGTCTCGGGCGCGGTCTACGCGGTGACGGGTCTCAAGTCCGCCGCCATGCATCCCCGGAAGAATTTCCATCCTCTCCGGGCGGGCTACCACTTCGCCCCCGCCATCGGCAAGTCCTGCGCCGGCGCGGTCCGGGAATTTCTGGAACTGGACGCCCATCCCGATCTGGTGCTGCTGGCCGGGTGTTTCAACGACCGGAACTTCGACGGGCTCGATCTGCTCATCTTCCCCGAAGGCCCCGCTGGAGCCTATGAGGGCTTCAAAAAGGCGGACAGCCGGAAAATTTTCGAGGCCTTCCTCGGCCGGGGCGGCCGCATCATCGCCTGCGAAGAGGCGGCGGCGGCCCTGCCGCAGCACCCCGGCGTCATCGCCGTGCCCAAGGGCGGTTCCCTGCTGAAGGCGGCGGTTTCCCAAAGATAGATTTATTCGAAGAGAGGAGAATACTTCATGCGGATCGACGACCTTTTTCCCGGCATGCCGGAGTTCACGGCGTTTTTCGTTTCCGAAGGGGAAAGGATCTTTCCCGAAAGTCAGGAGATCACCCCCGGAAACGGGACATTGAAGGTCGCCCTTGCCTACGCTTCGGGGGAACGGGAGACGCTGGACTTCAAGCTCGCGGGTGAGTGCGGCGTCACCTGCCGCAGGCTTTTCAGGAACGGCCCCCGGCAGCGGAAGATCGACGAGCTGGGGCTGGAACTCACGGGCATCGCCTTCGGCGGAGACCCGAAGGAGGATTATTTCTATCACACCGAAAATCCCCGCATCTACGAGAAACTGGCCATCCCCGTCGACTACGACCGGGTGGGGGGCGGGGCCCGTGATTCGGGCTTCGACGAGCAGGCGGGGAACCGCTGGGCCGACCCCGGCGTGGTCCACGAACGCATCGGGCGCAGTCCCTATCAGCCCTTTCCGGCGATCCTGCTGAGCAACTTCGACCTCCCGAGGGGACTTGTTCACGGGACTCTGAGCCAGAAACTCTTTTACCACAACTACACCGTCGCCCACCGGGACGGTTCCATCCGGTTCGACATCTTTTCCGGCTTCAAGGACATCGCGGCGCTGACTTGCGCTCCGGGGCGGAGCCTCGTCGACGAGTGGTATCTGGGATACACGGAACACGCCGACAATCTGGAGCGGATCTTTTCGGGCTACGTCGCCGAACTGGAAAAACACCTGCCGCCCCTCTACGGCGCCACCCGGATCAACCGGGACTGCATGGTGTGGGGTTCCTGGAACGACGGCATTTCCCGGAACATTTCCGAAGAGATGATCCTCCGCGAGGCCCGGTTCATCAAGGAGCATTTCCCCACCGTGAAGTGGATCCAGGTGGACGACGGCTATGCCGTCAACGTGCCCCCGGCCCACGGCATGGGGATGCCTTACGAGGGCGAGGAAGGTGTGGATCACAAGAAATTCCCGCAGGGGCTGCGGCACTTCACCGACGAGATCCGGAAGATCGGCCTGCGCCCCGCGGTGTGGATCGGGGGATTCTGCCCCAAGTACACCCCCATCTACCGGGAGCACCCCGAGTGGTTCTGCAACTACGACTACCGGGTGCCCGATTCAGCGCCGCTGGACGTGAGTCAGCCCGAAGTGCGCGAGTACCTCTGCCGGGCGCTGGACACCTTCTTCTACGACTACGGCTTCGAGGGGACGAAGCACGATTTCTGGAGCTACGCCTACGAGGACAGCCACGACCTGCTGAAGAACAAGGAGCACTCGGGCTACGAGTGGCGGCGCTGGTATCTCCAGCAGGTGCGCAAGCGTCTGCCCGACGACGGCTATTTCCAGACGGGATGCGATATCGTCATGGGCAACCCCTTCCTCGGGGAGTTCTTCACCAACTACCGCTACGGCATCGACATCGGTTCCGGGCATTGGGACTACGTCAAGACCAATTTCCTCTGGGGCATCGCCTGCTTCGCCACCCACACCTCCCGTTTCTTCGTGCCCAACAGCGACTCGGTGGGGCTCTTTCCCGGACTGAAGGACACGGAGGCGCTTTTCTGTCTCAACTACTGTCTGGCCACCCGGACCATGGTGGAGATCGCGGGCAAACTCAGCCAGGCCGACCCCGCTTCGCTCCGGTTCCGCCGCCTGAAGAAGGCGGTGTGCAACCCCTGCAACGGGCAGGAGGTGTTTCTGTCGGGGTACGACTACCGGGATCCCGCCCGCCGAATCCCCCAAACCATCTACTTCAAAAGCTCCCATTTCTGCACGGAGGAAACGTCTTCGCTCCTCCCCCTGCGGACGGCGGGGCTCTTCAACATCGAAGAGGAGGCGCGAAGCGTCCGTTTCGGCGCGGCCGATCTGGGGCTCGACCCGGCGGGCCGTTATCTCGTGACGGACGTGTGGACGGGCGCGACCCGGCCCCTCGAAGGGGAGTTCGTCGCGGAAATAGAGCCCCACGGCAGCCGTCTGCTGGCCGTTTCCGACGCGGAAAAGAGTCTGCTGCTCGACGCCGACATGCGGATCACGCATCTGGACGAAACGGGGGCCTGCTTCGACTATCCGGGCGCTGCGGAACTGCTCTTCGCAACCGCTCCGAAAAAGATTTCCCGAGAGGGGAAGGAACTGCCCTTCACTGCGGAGCAGGGCGCGGGGAGCTTCGCCGTCCGCTTCGAGATCCCGGCTCCGGGGCGGATCGACTTCGCCTTCTGAGCCGCCCGTTCCGGGCCGAAAAAAAGTCCTTTCCGGAGCACTCCGGAAAGGACTTGGGGAAACGCGGTCCTTTTTACAGCTGGCGCATCACGCCGATGACCTTGCCGATGATCTGGGGACCGGTGGCGGGGATCTTGACGGCGGGGAAGGCCTCGTCGGCGAACTTCAGCACCTTGGCCGCGCCGTTCTGGGCGAGGAAGCCCACATAGGCTTTCTTGTCGATCTCGACCACCAGCAGCGCATCCTTGTCCACATCGGGACCGGCGGCGATGATGAGCGTGTCCTTGGCGAATATGCCGACGCCCTTCAGCCGGTCGTCTTCGGCCTTGATGGCGAAGATGCGGGTGCCGCTGCTGTACTGGCAGTCATCGCGGTTCAGATAGACCTTGCCGCTGCCGTAGGCGGCGGGATCCAGGACCATTTCGGGCCGGAAGCCGGCGATGACGGGGATCGCCACGGCGTTGGTGATGCGGCGGGCGAGCTTCTCGGGTTTGCCGTCGGGAGAAAGAAGTTTGATGCTTCTGGCTTTCGAATTACGGGTCAGACAGTTCTTTTTCTGTAGAGTCCGCAGATGGATGAACATCGTGGAACTCTTGATCCCGAAATGCGACGCCAGCTCGTGAACGGTCGGAGCGATCTCCTGGGTCCTCGTGAACTCGGCGATGTAGTTCAGGATCTTCTGTTGTTTTTCGGTGAGTCTTTTCATTTTTCTTTTTCCTCGGCCTTTTTGTGTTCGATCACCCTCTTGCGGTACTCCGGCCCGTTGAAGAACCGGAAACCGAAATTGGTGAACATTGCTTTACCTCTGAGCACGGTACAGCGCACGACGAAGAGCTCTTCGATACGACAGACTTCGCCGGAGCTTTTCCGGAACTCGAAGGTACACTTCCATAAAAAATCCCGCAGCAGCGTCTGGTCCAGCTCACCCAGATAGGTGCACGACGTGAGCGTTCCCCAGTCCTTTTTCAGACGGCTGTACATTTGCAGAAACTTCTTTTCGTCGACGACGAGGGGACGGCCCGGCGGCCCCTCCTTTTCGAGCGCGGCCCGCCAGAAACTGAAATCCCCCGTGCGGAAGGATCTGGCCATGGCCTGAGCGAAAACTTCCGCCCGCTGTCTCAGTTCGTCGGCGCTCTTCCGGTCCAGCGGCGCGATTACAGGATATATCTCCTTTTTTTCAGCTTCCGCAGACCGGCAGCCGCAGACCGCGATCAGCACCGCCGCAACGATGATGTACGAAACAAGCTTCAATTTGCAGTCCTTTTCTTTGAACTCATGCCGTAACTATACAGCAAAAAAATAAAAAGTCAAGCCGCAAAAACACTTTTTTCACAAAAAAAACCTGTTTTTTACCGAAAAAACGATTTTTCGCCCTTGGGACACCCCTTTCCCGGAAAAAATGTCACGATATTTTGTTGTTGCGGCATCCCCCTGTTTTTCCTTCAAAAAGGGAGGAAAAGCGGAAGATGGATAAAAATTTACTTTATTGAATCAGCATATATTATGCGTCACCCTGAAAGCCTCGGCCACACAGCGGGCGATCTTCTCGACGCTCATGGTCCAAACGGCGTCGAGGGGGGTGTGGAAATCCATGAATTTGGAGTGGCTGTTGAACCACATGGAGGGGACGCCGATCCGGTCGAAGTTCCGGTCGTCGCCCGCGTTCTTGAAGGGCGCCTTGCGGTAGATGCAGTCGAACTCGGGCAGGAGTTCGGGCCTGCCCACGTGGAGCACATCTTCGGCGAAATAAGTCCCCACGCTGTCGAAATTCATGAAGAACTCCCACTTCCGGTCGCGGTGACCGTCGACGTAGGCTTCGCTGCCGCCGGGCAGCGCATCGTGGATGCAGTACTCCTCGGCGTCGAAGGAGACGAATTCGAAAGTCCACTCCGGCAACTCGTCCTTGAGGAGCCGGGACAATTCCAGCACGCAGGTGACCCCCGAAGCGTTGTCCGAAGCGCCGTGGCCGATGGGAGCCGCGTCGTGGTGGGCGCCGAAGACCGCCCGTTTCGTCCCCGTTCCGGGGCGGATCGCCGCCACGTTGTGGGAGGTGCAGGGGAAGGTGTCCGCATCGATGAGGAGCTTGAAACGGTGCTTCCGGTTCCGCGCCAGATAATAAGCCCCCTCTTCGGAGACCACGGCGGTCCCCAGGTGCTTCAGGAGCGGCGAACGCTGGATCTTGGTGCTGGGCGCGCAGGTGGTGTGATAGGCCGAATCGCTGATGAAGACCGCGGCGGCGGCCCCCGCCCGGTCCAGATCTTCCGCAATGCCGTTGCGGCCGCGGATGTCCGCGCCGTCGGAGAAGAATTCAACGATGCAAAGGCGGTTTTTCACCTCTTCGCTTTTGAGCGTCTTGAGGTCGGCTTCGGTGAGCCAGACGGGAACGCCCGTTACGTCCGCGCTCCGGGAAAAGAAGCAGGGCTGCGCCCCCGGGACCGAGTGACACCCCTCGTCCAGGTCGACGAAGAGCATGGAGCCGAACCGCCAGCCGGTGGTGGGGAAGGGCTCCTGCGTCACCTGGGTATAGCCGTAGCTCCGGAAGGTCTTTTCGATGTAGTCGGCGGCCGCCGCCACGCCGGGAGAACCCACGTGCCGGGAGGGCATGAGGCAGAGCTGATGCAGGTGGTTTTCGATGTTGGCGCACAGTTTTTCCATGATCTATTCGAGCTCCATGTAGTAGGTGGTGGAATCCAGATGCTTCTTGAACCCGGCCCGTTCATAGGCCCGGCGGGCGGCGGCGTGGGCCCAGTCCAGCCCGGTGGTCACGCGGACCACCTTGACCCCCGCCTTGCGGAATTCGTCGAAAACGTAGCGGTACATGGTCTGGCCGATCCCCTTGAGCCCGGTGGATTTGAGGGCGCCGTTGTTGCAGATCTCCCCCATGACGCCGGCGATGGACCAGGTGATGAAGCCCGCGAGCTTTCCTTCATGTTCGCAGACGGCGATGCCGTATTTGCCGCTGTCGATCTGCCATTTGACCTGCAGGCCCTTGGACTTGGCGTCGCCCTCGGGGTTCAGGATGTCGGCGATGGCGTCGCCCAGAGCCTCGCGGCTCATCTGGCGGATGGGCCGCCAGGCGGTGTCGGCGATGGCCATGACCTGTTCGAGATCTTCGGGGCGGTATTCGCGCATGTTCATTTTTTTTGTCCCTTTCGCTGGAGTTTTGCCATACTATACACCATGAATGGGAACAAGTAAATGGCAAAACGCAAAAAAATTTGTCATTTTGCGAAAAAACGGCGCGTACGGGAAGCGGCGGCGGGCGTTTGACTTTTGCGAAGTGCGGCGTTATATTAACTTTGCGGATACCCGTTGTATGTTCTACTTGAGGAGGAAAGGAAAAATGGAACTCGAACAGGCTTTGAAAGAACGCCGGACCGTCCGGAAATTTACCCAGGAACCCCTGAGCGACGCAATTTTGCGCGCCCTCATCGACGCCGCCCGGCTCGCCTCCTGCGCCCGGAACGACCAGCGCCTGCGCTACGTTGTGGTCCGGAGTCCGGAAAAGGTGAAGGCGCTCTTCCCCCTTACCGCCTGGGCGGGAGCGGTCGCTCCCCGGCGAAATCCCGTTCCCGGAGTTTCCGCCCCCACGGCCTTCATCGCCGTGCTGGGGAAGCGCTCCGAGGCTCAGACCGCTCTGCTTCAGGCCGACTGCGGCGCCGCGATCCAGACCCTGCAGCTGGCCGCCTGGGGGCGGGGCGTCGGCTGCTGCTGGATGGGGGCCATCGACCGCGAGGCGATCCACAAGCTTCTGGATCTGCCCGAAGAGCTGAGTGTCCTCTACGTCGTTGCCCTGGGCTACATGGCCGAGCGGCCCGTTTCCGAAGATGTGGAGGATCCGGCGCAGGTGAAGTACTACCTCGACGACAATGACCTGCTCCATGTGCCGAAACTTTCGGTCGACGCTCTTGTCTGCTGGAAATGAAGCTGCTGCGCCGCATCCCGTTCATCGCCGCGGGAGCCCTTTTTCTCATCGTCGGCTTCTTCTTTTTCGGCGTGACCCGGCAGGCGGCGGCGCTCGATCCCGGCTCTCTGCCCGACCACGACTATCTGCCCGAGGTCTCCGCCCTGATGGCGGAAGGCTCTTTCGGCGAAGCCGAGGATCTCTGCTGCACCGTCATCGGGATGCAGCTGCCCAATGCCGAGGGAGCCGGCGTGAAACTCCGGGAGTGCCGGCGCGAAAAAAGCCGCTGGGACGCCAATGCCGCCGAAACGGTCCGGGGATTCATCACCGGTGAAGCCGAAAGCGCCGCCGGCACGGCGGGGGCCATCCTGTCGGATCTGTTCCTCTACGGCGACCTGCGGGATCTGGGGATCCAGTTCACCCGCAAACTCCGGGGACAGCCCGTGGATGCGCCCCTTGCGGTCATGGCCGGGATCGGCGTGGCGGCCGAACTTTCCGGGTTGGGGAAGTGGGGCCCCGCGGTCCTGAAACAGCTCCGCCGGGCGGGGGCTCTGAGCGCCGGACTGCTGGACCATCTGCGCGACGGCGTGCGGCATTTCCGCCGTCACGGCAAACTTTCCCCTTCCGGGCGGCGGCTTTTCGGCGATCTCTTCGAGACGGTGAATTTCTACGGGATGCGCCGGTCGAAAACGGTGCTGCGCTGGGTCCGGACCCCCGCCGAACTGGCCGCCGTGGCGAAGCTCCGGAAAGGGGTCCCCGCGGTCCCCTGGCTCCTGGCCCGTTCGGGGAAAAGGGCCGGCGTCGAGCAGATGGTCCGGTTTTCCGGCGATGCCGCCGGGGAACGGCTGCTGAAGAGCGCCGCCCGCAAGGGCCGCCGTGGCGTCGTGCGTCTGGAAAAGATCCGCGTGGTCAAGTGGGCGGCGAAAAATATCTGGACCGGCCGGTTCCGGGCCATGCTCCTCTATTATGCCGCCGCCGGGCCCGGTTTCAGGAAGGCCCTGAACATCGGCGGCTTCTGCTGTCTGGGGGTAGGCCTGCTGCTCCTGCTCTGGGGATGCCGCTTCAACGCCGGACGAGTTTTATCATTCTTGAGAGGAACGCGGTCAGAAGCTGCGGACGGGTCACGATAGCCCCCTTGGGGCAGTGTTCCTGGCAGCAGTAGCAGCGGATGCAGTGGTTCAGGTCGAAAAGGGGACGCTTTTCCCGGCCCATCTTCAACGAGCGGGGCGGACACACCTCGGCACAGCGGCCGCAGCCGATGCAGAGCTCCTTCCGGAGCACGGGCCGGGAGCCCACCAGGTTGCGCAGCTGCGTCTTGAAGAAGGGGGGCAGGATCACCCCCCAGGCGTTGAGTATGCCGGGGGGATCCGGGAGCCGGAAGGGCCGGACTGGCGGGACGGCGCCGGAATCTTCGAAAGCGAACTCCAGTCCCCGCCTGGCCGCCCGGCGCAGAAGCAGGAATTTCCCCGCCGGGACGCCCAGCTTTTCCGCCACCGAGGCGTCCAGGGCCAGGGCATCGTCGGAGGCGGCGAGAAAGTTCCGCTCCACGGGGGTGCCGCTGCCGGGGCCGTTGCCTTCCATGCCGATGATCCCGTCGACGATGCAGATCCGGGGGCGGACCGTCAGATAGAGGTCCAGCAGCAGATCGGCGAAGCGCTCGAAATCGCTGCCCACGGCCAGATGCCAGCCGATGCGGCCGGCGGAATCCACCAGTCCGAAGAGGTTCTTGACCGCGAGGGTCAACGTCATCATGGCGTGGGTCTTGGCTTTGGCCAGGTCCGCCACCAGATCGAACTTTTCGAATTCACGGGCGATCTTGAGACTCCTGAACACGCAGGCGTCGGGCAGGGGACGCTCCCGGTAGTCGGCGAAGTCGTCGAAGAACACCCCCGAGGCCGAGAGAGTTTCGGCGATGCCCATGCGGTCGACGACGGCCCGGACCGTCTGGGTGCCCGGATTTTCCAGCAGGACGATCTCGCCCGCGCCCGCTTCGCGCAGCGCCGCCGCGACGGCCGTTATCACCGCCGGGTGGACCGTGGCGGGGTCGTCGGGTCTGCGGCAGAAGAGCAGATTGGGCTTGAGCAGGATCCTCTTTCCTTTTACGCCGCCGCAGGCGGCCAGCACGGGGGGCAGGATCTCGGCCAAAGCCCGCCGGACCTCGGGTCCGGAGTAGTCCTTCGCGGCGGCGTAATGGACGGTGCGGGTCATCGGGTGACCACGTCTCCGACAGTTTCCAGACGCTCGTCTTTGAGGTGGAGGATGAATTTGTCCGCCTCGTGGACCTTGAATTCGGTTTCCACCGAAGGACGCTCATCCTCGGTGCCCGTGCAGACGATCGTCATGTCGGAGCTTTTGAACTCCGCCCGGTGGCAGACGAACTTGCGGTCCGACTCCTCGGAGCCTTTTTTCTGCCGGAGCACCACATCCTCTCTGGCCACGGCCCGGTCCAGTTCGAGTCCGTTGCCCAGGACCACCGAACTCGGGACCTTGTTCTCCACCGGCAGTTCGAAGGGATCGGCATCCACATCTTCGACCGGGGCGGGCTTCTGCGCGGGATCTCCGGCGGCGGCCGCCGTCCGTGCGGCGGTTTTTGCGCAGAAGGTCAGCTCCTCGCAGTCGAGCCGGTTCTGTTCATCGGTCATGACGACGTGCCCCGAAAAGACCGAACGCCGCTTGAGCATGTCGGAAACCATGCGCGAGGCGCGCAGTTCCCGCAGATCTCCCCGGCCTCCCAGCAACGAGCCGGGGGAGGAGGTCGGCTTCGGTTTTTCCTCTTCGGCCTTTTCGGTCGGGATCTCCGGCTCCTTCGTCTGCTTGGAGCGGAGCAATACACTGCCGTTGCCCAGGACTTGGGCCAGCCGGAGCGTACCCGACTGGAACATGCCCGGTTCCTGAGGCGCGCCGGGGGGAGCCGGGACGAAGATGAACTCCAGCCGGTCGGCCTGCAGATTGTTGCGGCCGTCGCTCATGACCGCGTTCCCGGTGGCCACGGCATTTTTGAGGGTCTTGCCGCTGCCCGCCGTCACGCCGGGAACGGCCACGGGCCGGTCACCCTTGCCGCTGCGGGCGAGGAAAAGCTCCAGCTTGTCGGTGGTGAGCGTGGATTTGCCCCGGCCCGCCTGCACGTTGCCCAGAAAATCGACCCGGTCCCGCTTGTAGTCGAAAAATCCCCGGTCGGCGGTGATGACCGAAATCTCCTGGGTCTCCCGGTCGGTCTTGCCGACGATCCGGACCGGAGCGAAAGTCTCGGCGCTTTCCAGTTCCCGGTTGTACTGGCCGCCTTTGCTCTTTTTGAGGTTCAGCACCAAGGTCTCCGTTTCCAGGGTGTTGCCGTCGGACTGGGCTTTCACGTTGCCGGAAAAGGTCGCCTTGTCGGTGGCGTAGTCGAGCTCGGCCCGTTCGGAATCCACAATAGAGGCGCCTTTGCCTTCGGAGCGGAGCATTTTGACGCGGCCCCGGCAGAGGGCCCGTTCGAATTCCATGGAGCCCGCGTCGAAACTGCCTGCGTCCGAAAGAGGCGTACCGGCGGAGTGTTTCCGCCGGGAAGCTGCGGACTGCTGTTTCGAGGCGGGAGAACCCTTTTTCCTGCGGTGCAGGATCACCCGCATCTTGTCGCAGGCAAGTTCATGCATGGGGGCGCTGCCCCGGACGTTTCCCAGAAAGTCGCAGTGTCCCGTATCGAAGTTCAAATTGCCGTAATCCGACCGCAGATAGCGGATGGTCCCATTCTCCACGGAGCTCATCCAGCAGTCTTTGGGAACGATCAGCTGCCGCTTCTCGGTGAAGTAGACCAGCTCCTTCCCCCTGAGTTTCAGGTCGTCGCCGGAAACGATGCGGGGCGGGGTCCGGTCGCCGGTAAGGGTCACCTGTTTCTTGGCCACCTCGTAGACCATGTGGTCGCCGTAGGCTTCACGCCGTTCCGAGCTCGGAGCTCCGGGGGGCAGGAGCCGGACCATCTTCACGTTGCCGTCGGCGTAGATGGCGGAGATGCCGGAAAAGTTCATGGAACTGCGGTCGGGGATCTTCCTGTCCGACCCCAGCTGCACGGTCAGGCGGTCGCAGGTGAGTTTGGACTTCTCGTCGAAGATCTCCACCTTGCCCAGAAGCATGATCCGGTTCTGCGCGGTGTCCATGTGGAGCATTTCGGACCGCCCCTCGAGGAATTCGTATTTTTCGGGCAGCCGGGGCCCGAATTTCCGGGGATCCGAGGAGGCCATGCGCATGAGCAGACGCACATCGGAATTGATCTTGATCTGACGGCTCTTGAAGTCGGCGGCGAAGCCCACGCCGTCCAGGTCCAGCAGGGGGGAGCGCATCTGGACCAGCTTGTCTCCGGCGGCGGAGCGTTCCGGCTGGTCCAGCGCCCCTTCGGGCGTGTAGATCACCGCGTCGCAGTAGTTCAGCCGGGGGGTCCAGAAACGGGCCACCGTTTTCAGCGGAGCGCGGAGGGGGTAGAGCCGGAGTTTCCAGTCGTTGCCGATCCGGTCCGGATCCACGTTCTTCTGCAGCAGGTCGAGGATGACCTCCTTGCCGTAGAGCAGTTTTGCCCTGTACTCCGCCTGATTGGCGAAGATCATGGCCTGAAGCGTCCCGTTGTTGTGAAAAGGGATCTTGACGTTGTTCACGGAGACGCCGTTGAGTTCAGAAAGCTGGTCGGCGCACAGGCGCGGTCCGGCGGAAAAGAGCAGGACCGCGAGCAGAACGAAAGTGAGTCCGGTGCGGGTTTTCATCGGCGGTACCGCTCCAGCAGGCCGTCCAGGTCGCCGCGGGCTTTCAGCAGCAGACGGATGGCTTCGCAGACGGCCCCGTGTCCTCCGGGGGCCGTGGTCCGGTAGATGACGGCTTCGTCCAGTTCCGGGACCGCGTCGGCCACCGCCACCGGGACGCCCACCCGCTTCAGCACGGGCAGGTCGATGACGTCGTCGCCCATGTAGAAACACTCTTCGGGCTTGAGATCATACTCCCGGAGGAGCTTTTCGAACTCCTCAAGTTTGTCGTGGACGTCTTCGCGGACGAAAGTCAGTCCCAGTTCAGCGGCCCGTTCCCGGTTGGCCCGGGAAGCCCGGCCCGAAAGGAGCCCCACGATGAGCCCGGCCCGGAGGGCCAGCTTCAGCCAGTGGCCGTCCCGGTAATGGAAGAACTTGATGAGTTCCGGCCCGCCGTAGCCCACCCTGCCGTCGGTGAGGACCCCGTCCACATCGAGGATGACCGCCTTGACGAGTTTGGCTTTTTCAGCGGAGATCATGGATCTGTTTCACTTTCGCAAGAACTTGGGAAATGCCGTCGAAGTCCAGGGAATTGGGCCCGTCGGACCAGGCTTCCGCCGGCCGGGGATGGACTTCGGCGAAGAGCGCGTCGATGCCCACCGCCGCCGCCGCCCTGGCCAGAGGAAAGACGAATTCCCGCTGGCCGCCGGAGGCGTTGCCCAGCCCTCCGGGGAGCTGGACCGAGTGGGTGGCGTCGAAGACCACCGGAACGCCGAAGGAGCGCATGGTCACCAGGGAACGCATGTCCACCACCAGATTGTGGTAGCCGAAGCTGGAGCCCCGTTCCGTGAGCATGACCGAATTGGTCCCGGTCATCCGGACCTTTTCCACGCAGTTCCGGGTGTCCTCCGGCGCCATGAACTGGCCCTTCTTGATGTTGACCGGCCTGCCGGTCTTCCCGGCGGCGTGGAGCAGATCGGTCTGGCGGCAGAGGAACGCCGGGATCTGCAGGATGTCGGCGACCTCGGCGACAGGGGCCGCCTCTTCGCTCTCATGGATGTCGGTGATGACGGGGACGCCGAGCGTGCGTTTGACTTCGGCCAGTATCTCCAGCCCCTTTTCGAGTCCGGGGCCGCGGCGGCTCGTCCCGCTGGAGCGGTTCGCCTTGTCGTCGGAAGCCTTGAAGACGTAGTTGATCCCGAGTTCGC
>JAFSYV010000271.1 GCA_017443585.1 Lentisphaeria bacterium
GGGGGGCGGATCCACACCTCGACCGTCACCGTGTCGGTGATGCCCGAAGCCGAGGCCGTGGAGCTGGATCTGAACCCGGAAGATCTGCGGTTCGACGTCTTCCGTTCCAGCGGCCCCGGCGGCCAGTGCGTCAACACCACCGACTCCGCCGTCCGGGTGACCCACATCCCCACGGGGGTCTCCGTGGCGAGCCAGCAGGAAAAGTCCCAGCACCGGAACAAGGAGATCGCTTTGCGGATCCTCTACGCCCGGCTGCTGGAGCACAAACAGCAGGAAGAGGCCGCGAGGCTTGCCGCCGACAAGCGTTCCCAGGTGGGCACGGGCGACCGGAGCGAAAGGATCCGGACCTACAACGTCCCCCAGAACCGGGTCACCGACCACCGCTTCAACGTCTCGACTTTCGACCTGCCCGCCCTTATGGAGGGCGAGCTCAGGCTCATTCTCAACCCCATCCTCAAGATTGTTTGCGAAGAGCGCCTCGAAGAGCTCCGGAAGGGTTAAAAGCCCGCAGGTGTACGGCGGTGCTGTGGGACCTGCTTGCCCGCCATAGCCTTGGCGGCGGCGGGTAGGACCAGTAGGACTTGTAGGACAAACGCACTCAAACGCAGGTTTGCGGTGTATTGCTTTCCGCATTTGTTTGCGAACCGCGGCAACTAGAGAGCGTCAGCGACAGTTGCCGCATAGAGTCGAAGCCGACGTTCGGCCCGCCGGGCCGGTTGCCAGTCTGCGGGCGAAACGCTGAGTGTCACACGCCGCACGTATCGGCCAGTGGTGAAAGATCCCGCAGTCGCAGTATTCATAGTATTCATAGCATTCATAGGCCTGCGCATTTTGCTGACAGGACTGATGGGCCGGAGTGAGCAAGCGCAGAGGGCCCCGGCTGTGGCGTTCGCCGCAAGTTGTCGGGCGCCGGGCCGGGACAAACACGGACCGACACGGGGAACCTGCCCTCCGTTTTTCCGCTTCACCGCAAATCGGAAAAATCCAGCACCTTGAATTTGCCGCGTTCCTTTTCCCGCACGGCGGGATCGACCGAGAGATATTTCAATCTCGTGAACTCGAAGTCGTGGGGCAGGAAGTTTTCGATCCAGGGGTTGAGGAGCTGGTAGGAAACGGGATAGCCTTCGAAGATCCAGACGGCGCTGCGGGCGGCGAGTTCCGCGGCCCGGCGGCAGAGTTTTTCCCTTTCGGGGCCTTCCGGCATGATGACGATTTTTTCGTAGAGACGGTCGAATTCCTTCGAGGCGAAGTTGCAGCGGTTGCAGCTGCCCGCGTTGCCCGAATAGAAGAGCTGGAGGAAATTTTCCGCATCGGGATAATCCCCCGTCCACGAGAGGCGGAAGAGCTGCATCTTGTTGCGCCGCAGACGGTCGAAGAAGCGGGGCTTGAAGTTGAAGACGCATTCGAGTTCGATACCGAGTTCCCGGAAATCCCGGACCGTCATCTCGGCGATCTGCCGGTGGCTGGTGGAGTCTCCCGCCTGATCGAAGGTCAGGTGCAGGGGTTTACCGGTACCGGGATCGATGCCGCCGGGGAAGCCCGCCTCGGCCAGCAGCTTTTTCGCTTTGGCCAAGTCGTCGGGGGCCCAGGGACTGCGGAACTTCTCGTCGTGGCCCGCCACGCCGGGGGGAATGGGCGTGTGGGCCCGGATCAGCTGATGATTGGCGTGGACGATCCGGTCATGGACGTTGTAGGCTAAACTCAGGGCCTGCCGTAGTTTTTCGTTCTTCCCCAGCAGGGGATCGCCGCAGTTGAAACCGATGTAGCGGATCTCGAAGGCGGGGGCCTGCAGCAGCCGGACGCCCCGGGCGGCGAGGGCTTTGGGCAGCGCGCCCCCGGCGATGAGGTCGGCGTCGTCTTTCCCCACGGCGTTGTAGTCGAGTTTGCCCTGCAAAAAGAGCAGCCACGCGGTCACGGGCTGGTTGACGGTATAGAGCACGATCTCATCCGCGAGGGGCAGGGGACGTTCGCGGTCGGCGGGGGTCCGGGCTTCGGCGAAGAACTCCCGGCGGTATTTCTCGTTGCGTACCAGATGGAGCTTGTAGTTCCGCTGGTGCCTTTTGACCCGGAAGGGCCCGGAACTGACGGGATTCCTGCCGAAGTTTTCGCCGTAGTGCCGTTCCGCCGATCGGGAGACCACCCCCGTGCTGGGCATGGCCAGCAGGTAGAGGAACCGGGGCTGGGGCGACGTGAAGCGGAGCGTGAACTCGAGGTCGTTGTGCTTCACCATGCCGGGGAGGGGCAGGTCGTAGGGGGAAAAGTCCCCCGCCGGGGCTTCGGCCGCCGCCTTGCGGAACGCTTCCATGCCCTCGATCTTCCCCCGCAATATCCAGTACAAGGGGCTGTTTTTCCGGGGATCGCAGAGCCGTTTCAGGGAAAAGAGCACGTCGTCGGTCGTGATGCGGGTCCCTTTTTCCGTCGCCTTGAAGACGGGGTGATCCTGAAAATGCAGGTCGCTCCGGAGCTTGAAGCGGCAGCTGCGGAAATCCGGGGAAAAGCGCGGCATTTCGGCCAGCATGGCGGGCTTGAGGGCGTAGGGGCGCTTCACGTAGTCGTACTGCAACAGCGTGTCGTAGAGCGCTCCCACGATGTTGAAGGAGCCCAGATCGTCGGCCAGCACCGGGTCGAAACTCTTGACCTTGCCCCCCTGGGCGGCGAAGATGATCCGGGGCGGCCCCGCCGCGAGAACGGAGGCCGCCGTCAGGAACAGAAAGAGGAAAACCCGCATCACAGCAGTTTCCGGAACCTTTCGAGCTTGCGCATATAGCCTGCGTGAACGGTGGGGTCGGGCTTGTAGGTGATGACGTCGAAGGAGTTCCGCACGATCTGCCGGGCCTGCGCGAGGCCGGAAACTTCGCCCGCGGCCATGGCCTGCCCGAGAATGTTCCCGATGGCGGTGGCCTCGATGGGGCCCGCGGCCACAGGGATGTTCAAGGCGTCGGCGGTGAGCTGCATGAGGAGTTTCGCCTGAGTGCCCCCGCCCACGATGTTGAGGCAGGCGTAGCTGTCGTGGCGGACTTCGGCCAGCGTCTCCAGCTTGCATTTGAAGTAGAGGGCCAGCGAATCGTAGATGGCCCGGACGATCTCCTCGTCGGTGTCGGGACGGCCCTGACCGGTCTTCTCGCAGAACTGGCGGATCCGCTCGGGCATGTCGCCGGGGGCGGCGAAGCTTGCGTCGTTGGGGTTGACGAAGTAGGCGCAGAACTCCGCGTCGAGCGCCATGTTTTCGAGGTCCGAGAAGGAAAGATTTCTTCCGGCTTCGTTCCAGACCCGGCGGGTCTCCTGGAAGAGCCAGCTGCCCATGATGTTGGTCAGGAAGCGCGTGGTGCCGCAGACGCCGCCTTCGTTGGTGAAGCCGTTCTTCTCGGCTTCGGGAGTGATCTCAGGGGCGGGCAGTTCCGCGCCGAGGAGCGCCCAGGTCCCCGCGCTGATGTAGGCCCAGGAGCCCTGTTCGGGGGCGGGGACCGCCAGCACGGCGCTGGCCGTGTCGTGGGAGCCCACCTTGTAGATGGGCAGCGCCGGAGCGTTGAGCTCTTTCCGCAATGCGGCGCTCAGGGTGCCGCCCCGGGTGCAGCTGGGGACGATGGGCGGGAAGACGCAGCGGGGCAACCCCAGTTTGCTGATGATCTCCCAGCACCAGTTCCGGCTTTTGGGATCGAGGAGGTTGGTGGTGGAGACGTGGGAGTATTCCGCCGAAAAGTCACCGCCCAGCCCCAGCGCGAGGGCGTCGGGGATGTCGAGGACACAGCTGTTGTCGAAGTCCTCCGGATGCTCCTGAAAGTGGGCGTAGAGCTGATAGACGGTGTTCAGCGTCATGCATTGGATCCCCGTCTTGGCGTAGAGTTCCTCCTTGGGGAGACGCTTCCACACCTCTTCGGCGGCCTTGACGGTCCGGGGATCCCGGTAGTTGTAGGGCAGCCGGACGAGCCGCGGGGGATTGCCCCGGAAGAAGGCGTAGTCCACGCCCCAGGTGTCGATGGCGAGACCTTTCAGGTCCGGCGCTTCGGCGAGGGCCTTTTTCAGACCGGTCTTGAGTTCGGCGAGGAGCGCGGGGAAGTCCCAGTAAAAGGAGCCCTCCTTTTCCAGGGGGCCGTTGGGGAAGCGGTGGATCTCCTTCAGCTCGAGTTTGCCGTTTTCGATGGTCCCGAGAATGCCGCGCCCGCTGGAGGCGCCCAGATCGAATGCCAGATAAGTGCTCATGGATGTCGATGCTCCTGTTGCAATGGTTGAAAAGTTGTCGTTTTCCATACATTAGCACCGGAAGCGGGATTTTTCCAGTCCCGGAGACGAAAATTCCCGTGTTTTACTTGACTAAAGGAGTTTTCGGGTGTATTTTATCCACAAGCCAATTGTAATCGAAAGGATACTGCTTTATGGAAAAACTCATGCTGGGGATCCCCAAGGGAAGTCTGGAAGAGGCCACCGTGGACCTTTTCGCCAAGGCCGGGTTCAAGATCCAGATCAGCTCCCGCTCCTACTACCCCTCGATCGACGATCCGGAAATCGAATGCCTGCTCATCCGGGCGCAGGAAATGTCCCGCTATGTGGAAGAGGGCATCATCGACTGCGGGCTCACCGGGTACGACTGGATCCGGGAAAACAACTCCGACGTCCACGAAGCCGCCGAGCTGGTCTACGGCAAGGTGGGGACTTCTCCGCTTCGCTGGGTGCTGGCCGTGCCCAACGACTCCCCCATCCAGTCGGTGAAGGACCTGGAAGGCAAGCGCATCGCCACCGAGGCCGTGGGCATGACCAACCGCTACCTCGAAGCCAACGGCGTCAAGGCGAAAGTCGAGTTCTCGTGGGGGGCCACCGAGGTGAAGCCGCCCCGGCTGGCCGACGCCATCGTGGAGATCACCGAAACGGGCTCCTCGCTCAAGGCCAACAATCTGCGGATCGTGGACACCTTGTGCGTTTCCACCACGCGCTTCATCGCCAACCACGACGCCATGAAGTCGGAGTTCAAGCGGCACAAGATCGAAAATCTGGCCATGCTCCTCAAGGGGGTCATGCTGGCCAAGGGCAAGTGCGGACTCATGCTCAACGCCCGCAAGGCCGGGCTCGACGCCATTTTGAAGCTGCTCCCCGCGCTGGAAAAGCCCACCGTTTCGCCCCTGTCGGACCCCGAATGGGTGGCGGTGAACACCATCGTTTCCGAAGCGGCGGCCCGGGAGCTCATCCCGGAACTGAAGCGGGCCGGGGCTCAGGGCATCGTGGAGTTCCCCCTCAACAAAATCATCGAGTAAGTTCCCGGAGGAAAAGAAAATGCTGAAACTGGATTTTGCCAAGTGCGGCGGCCTCATCCCCGCCATCGCGCAGGACTGGAAGACCAACGAAGTGCTCATGCTGGCCTACATCAACGA
>JAFSYV010000272.1 GCA_017443585.1 Lentisphaeria bacterium
CGGATCATCGAAATGAACTGGAACAGCTACGCCACGGTGGCGGGGGTGAAGATCGTCTGCCACCCCGCCCGCCATTTTTCCGGACGGGGCCTCAAGGACCGCTACGCCACCTTGTGGAGCTCCTTCAGCTTCGAGTGCCGGGGGCGCAAGATCTTCTTCGGCGGGGACAGCGGCTACGGCAGCCACTTCGCCGCCATCGGCCGGGACTACGGCCCCTTCGATCTGGTCTGTCTGGAAATCGACGCCTGGAATCCTCTCTGGCCCGACAACCACAGCTTCCCCGAGCAGGTGATCCGGGAATTCAAGGAGCTCCGGGGGAGGATGCTGCTCCCCATCCACTGGGGCGTCTTCGATCTGGCCATGCACCCCTACTACGAATCCGTCAACAAGGTCCGGGCCCTCGCCCGCGAAGCGCAGATCCCGCTCCTCCTGCCCGCCATGGGCGAACGCAAACGGCTCCCCTGAAGGCTCCGCCGGCCCCCGAAAGTTTTTTCCGAAAAAGTTCGAAACGGGGCTTGACTTTGCCCTCTTGCCGTGGTATTGTAAAGCATACCACTAATAAAAAGGGCGGTTTCGAATGGATTGCACGAACATAAGGCTCGACCGGTATTCCGGGGAGCCGCTGCACATTCAGCTGGCGGGCCAGCTGCGCCGCTGTATCCTCGACACGGGAAGCTGCCGGATCAGCCGTCTGCCTTCGGAACGCTCGCTGTGCGGAACGCTCAATCTGAACCGGGCCACGGTCCACCGGGCCTACGAAACGCTCATCAACGACGGGATCGTCACAAGCGGCCCCAACCGTCAGCTGGCCGTGGTCCCCCAGGCCCGCCGTCTGCTGGCGGGGGCCTTCCCTTCCATCGGGGTCCTGCTGCCGGAGCCCTTTTCGGTCTACACGGAGCGGAACAACGGCTCCGCCCTGCGGTATCTGAAAGGGATCTTCGACCGGGCGGCGGAGCTGGCGTGTTCGGTGTTCATGCTGCAGATCCCCGCGCCGGGAACGCCGGAAGCGGAGGTGAAAAGTTTCATCGACAGCAACTTCCACAAGCTCATCGGCATCATCCACCTGGGAGGCCGGGAAAACCCCGTGGACACGCCCCTCGAAACGGTCTTCCGCTGCACCCGGCTGCCGCAGATATTCATTTCGGGCACCTCGCAACTGCCCCACATCGGTTCGGTATACAGCGACTTCACCGCCGCGGGAAAAGAGCTTGCGCAGGCCCTGCTCGAGTGCTCCTGCCGCAAGGTGGGGATCGTCTACGCAGGCTCCGGAAACGACAATCCGGGCACCTTCGACTACTCGGTCCACCGGCGGCATCTCATAATGGGACGGATATTCGAAGAAGCCGGGCTGGAGATCGCCCCCGAATGGACTTTCTCCAGCGCATCGGGGCGTCCCCTCGAAGAAAAAGTTCTGGGGCTCGTCGATGCGGGAAAGCCGCTCCCCGACGCCTTCTGGTGCGGCAACGACGCCTACGCCATGGAGCTTTGCACGATCCTGAAAAAACGGGGGATCCGGATACCGGAAGATGTGAAGCTCGCCGGGTTCGACGGGATCCTGAAGGACGGTTTTCTCGCCACGGTCGAACAGCAGTTCAAGACCATCGGCGCCGGAGCCGTGGAGCTGCTGCTCGAACATTTCGAGCACGGCATTTCCGATCTCAACCGGGTCCGCACCGTGGAAGCGGTCTTCGTGCCCGGCAAGTCTTTGCAGAAAATAAGGAGTCTATGATGGCACGCCGCTTTTCCATACCGCCTCTGGCGGAGAACAATCTCATCCGGAACAGCTGTTTCGGCCAGGGGCTTTCCTTTTTCCGCCACTCGGGCAAGGGGAACGCCGAGGTCCTGACCGGGCCGCCCAACTTCTGCCGCCTCACGGGGGGGATCCTCCGCCACGGCTTCGACGTGGACAACCAGATCCACGCCGACCCGGACAGCGTCTTCCCCTGGCACGGAAGCTTCGTCTTCAAGTTCCGCGCACGGGGGAACGGCAGGCTCCGGGCGGGCCTGCGGTGGCGCCTTTCCTATTTCCGGAACGAAACGGAGTTTCAGGTCGTGACCACGCCCGAATATGAGCTTGCCGACGAGTTCCGGGAGTTCCGCTTCGAAGGTACGGTGGAGGATCACCGGGCCTCCATCAACGATTCGGTCTGCTTCGAGATCCTCGAGGGGTACGCCGACATCACCGGGATCTCCCTGTACTACCCGGAGCCCGTTCACGAAGTCGTCTTCGACCGGCCCCATATCGCGGCCCTGACGGGGGAGGAGATCCGCTTCCGCTGTCAGGGGGCGAAGCAGCTCCTCTGCTGTTACGGCCACGCGGAAAACGAACTGGATCCCGAAATCATCGACGCCCCCCGCGGCGAATTCACCATGAAGCTCCCCGGCATCGGCGGCGAGGGATTCCGCTTCGTGGGGATAGGGAGTTCCCCCAACTCGAGGAAATCCCTCTTCGTTTCCACGCCCCCGGCGGCGCTCCTGAAGCAGATGCGCCGTCACCGTTTCAGTTCCCGGCCCCGGCATCTCCTCTTTTTCGGCGACAGCCTCACCGCCTATGACGCGGGCAGGAACTACACCGACATCGCAGGATCCTTTCTGCCCGACAGCTGGAGCTACACCAACGCAGGCATCGGCGGCGACGACCTGACGCGGTTGTGCAAACGCCTCCAGGGCCGTCCCCGGACCTACAGACTTGAGGACTTCGAAACCATCTGGGAGAAAATTCCCGACGAGATATTCATCTTCTACGGGGCCAACGACACCAAGGCCCCGTGGCGGACGGACTACAAAGTCCCCATCACCCCGCCGGAACTGGAGCACGAACTGCTGCAGGGGATCCTCGAACAGCTCCGGAGACACGCGCCGGAAGCAGGTGTCACCTTCATCGCGTCGCCGCCGGGCTTCTTCCCCTACCAGGAGGAGCGGAACCGCCGGCTCCGGGAGATCGGGGCCCAGCATTCTCTTTTCAATATGCCCGAACACGTCCTCGCCTACAACCGCGTCATGCGGAAGTTCGCCGCCGGCAACGGCTGCACGTACCTGGATTTCCACCGGGAGTGCGCCCGCCACCCCGATCCGAAGTCCCTCTTCATCCCCGACGACGGAGTCCACATGACCCTGAAGGGACACCTGACGCTGGCGGCCTTCCTGCTCCGTTATCTCGAGGGGCGTTTCCCCGCAAGAAAGTAAAGAAAGGTCTTTTCATGAGATCCGGTCGTTTTCCACACAACTCCCCAACCACAGGAGAAAGAAAGATGCAAAAATCCGAGCCGCGCCCCATGGTATTCACTCTCATCGAACTGCTGGTGGTCATCGCCATCATCGCCATCCTCGCCGCCATGCTGCTCCCCGCATTGCAGCAGGCGCGGGCCCGCGCCCACTCCACCACCTGCGCCAACAACCTTGCCAATCTGGGCCGGGCCATGACTTTCTACACCCAGGACAACAACGACCACCTTTTCCGGTGCTACAACACCAACTGGGGAAACAGTTATGTGGCCTACAACGGCAGCAACATGCCCTTCTGGAAATACGTGGGAGCCACCGCCTCCGCCGACGTGTCGAAGAACAAGGCGGCACTCGTCTACCGCTGCCCCGCGCCGATCCTTTACTACAATCTCATCACGGAACACGCTTATGACGTAAAGATCAGCTACGGCTACAACTACTACTTCGGACACCACATCCAGGACAACAAGCTCACCCGCCACCGCCATCTTTCGCAGACCATGCTCTTCGTGGACAACGGGGGCTACATTTCGGGGACGACCCAGTACCCCTGGTACTCCACCGCCGAAGCAAAAGGCCTCACGTCCAAGAAGTACGGCCGCCGCCACAACGGCGCCGGGAACGTGGTCTATTCGGACGGCCACACGGGCAGCATAAAGGAATACACCACCGAACAGCACGCCACCAAGGCCGCACCGTTCTACGACTGCATCTGCCGCTGAGGCAGCAGTTTTTCCGAATGACAAACAATATGCGAGGGCTTGAAAAATGACAAGACATCTTCTTCCGGCGGTATTGCTGGCCGCCGCAACTCTGGGAGCGGCGAAACTCCCGGTGTTCAACTACACCTTTACCGCCAAAACGCTGGCCGACGACAAAAATCCCGGTATCAACGACGATCCGGGGTTCCGCAAGCTCACCGACGGCAAGATCAACGTGGACGGCAGCAAGATCCGTTACGGGAAAGTGCTCTTCCGCCACGTGGACAACAAGCGTCAGCCGGTGGTCATCACCTTCAACTTCCGGGACGAAGTCAAACTTTCAGAAGCGAAGATCCACTATTTCCGCTGGCACCGGAGCTACGGCATCAAAGCCGTCCGGCTCATCGGCGTCAGGAAGGACGGCTCCCGGATCCCCATGGGCTCCGTGACGCTGAACCATCCCTACACCAAGCCCAAGGAAGACCCGCACAACATGGCGGCCGTGATCAAGTCCGAGGACAACTCCCCCGTCAAGAGCATCGACGTGGTCTTCACCGCCACGGGGGGCTACCTCGCCCTGAACGAGATCGAATTCTTCGGCGACGTCGTCAAGAGCGCCGAGAAACCCGCCCTCGCCTCCAATCCCCTCGACAAATTCGCCACCGCGGCCAAGCCCGGATTCCGGCTTTATCAGGCGGACGGCCAGTACGTCCTCGAAAACGATCAGGTGATCTACGGCATCGACCCCCGCTATTCGGGCTCCGTGAACTACGCTTACGACAAGTCGGCCAAGTGCAACCTCATCCTCTACTCCGCCCCCGGTTCCGGCTACGGTCCCTTCTTCAACGACCGCTTCTACCCCGGCGGCTCCGTCAACCGGGATATGTATCGCTACCTCACCTACAAGGCTGAAGTCCTGGCCGACACGCCGGAACGGAAGCAGCTCCGCATGACCGGCTTCGGCAAGAGCGGATTCTTCGCCAACGTGAAGATCGAAAAGGTCTTCACGCTGGAAAAGAACTCCAGTCTGCTCCGGGCCGACTACACCATCACCAACGGCCTGGACAACGTGGTCCCCCTCGACAAGGGCTTCTGGACCTACGGCGGGGTGCAGGTCCCCGAAGGCTACCGGCGGGTCGTGCCGGGGCTCAACGGCGTCGAAGTGACCCCCGCCTCGGCCCAGCTGGTGGCGCGGGACATCGCCGCCGGGTGGTACGGCATCGAGGCGGCAAACCGGGGCCTCGCCTTCATCGTTCCCTGGGAACGGCTCAAGGAGATCTACTACTGGGCCGGCAACGAGTACACCGGCACGGTGGAGTGCAAACTGGGCATCTATCCCGTCAAGGCGGGGGATTCTCTGCGCTTTTCCATGTCCATGACCCCCTTCGACAGGATCGGCGTTCCGGACAAGGTCACGGACTTCGCCGCGGGCGGCTTCAATCTGGCCCCCGAATATCCGCAGATCCCCGCCGAACTTTCGTTCAAGGCGCGGCTCACCTCGCCCGGCAGCTGCGATGTCCGCATTTCCGGCGGACTGCTCCGGAACGGCAAGGTCACCTTCAAGCCCGTCGCTTCCGGTAAAATTTCCGGAACTCACGGCGAAGTCAAGTTCAAGGCCATCCGGGCCAAAGGCACGGTGGTCTACCGGGCGGAGCTCTGCCGGGAGGGCAAGGTGCTCTTCTCCGCCGACGCGGCGGCCTCCTTCGGCGGAGCCACCACGGGGCTTTACGCCCAGGTCCTGCCCGGCGTCAAGATCAAGGACAGCAGTCCCGACGACAGCAAGCTCAATCTGAACTTCAACTCCACCGCCTTCGCCACTCCCCACATCAAGTGGGCCAAGCCCTACGCGGGGGGCAAGATCAAAGTCCTGGCCGTCAACACCGTCACGGGGGGCATCCGCGACATGATCGAAATGGCCCAGCGCTTCGACCTCGACCTCACCACCAACTACATCGCCGGGCTCTGGAGCCTCAGCGGCCACACCACCAGTCTGAACCAGAAGAGCTGCGTCAACATCCTTGCGCGCCAGCTCAAGAAGGACTACGACCTCTATATCGTCACCCACAACGCGTGGGAGATCATCGGCAAGGAAAATTCCGCCGCGATCCTCGAAAAGGTCGCCCAAGGGGCGGGGCTGATCATGACCGAGCCCGTGGACTTCCCCACGGCGCTGAACAAGTTTCTCGTCCTCAACAGGAAGAAGGGCGTTCCCCAGAATGCGGAAAAGTGGAGCGGCTCCTTCTGCGGCATCGACGCGAAACTGCTCCCCGCCACGCGGATCAGATGCTTCGACAAGCTGGGGACGGAGGTCTTCGCCAAGGCCGGAAAGTTCCCCCTCGCGGGCAGCTTCGACTACGGCAAGGGCAAGGTCTTCGCCCTCGCCTGGATCGCTTCCAATCCGGGCGGCCGCAACTCCAAGTACAACGTGAAGGCGACCTTCTTCCTGCCCCAGATGTCCTACGGACCCGAGGCGGCGATCCCGCAGTTCGACTACTACGAATACCAGATGGCCTTTCTGGGCAAACTCTTCTGCGCCGCGGCGAAGAAGAAAAGCGCCGTCACCAAAGGGACCCTGGCCGCCGTTCCCGGCAAATTGACCCTCGCCCTCGACGCTTCGGAAGCGCTCGATGCCGAGATCGCCGTCACGGTGCGGGACAAGTTTTCCGCCCCCACGGGGAGCGTCAAGGTGAAAAAGTCCCTGAAAAAGGGTGAGAACACCTGCTCCGTCGAGCTGCCCGCGCAGGATTTGGCGGGGTTTCACATCGCCGACGTGATCGTTTCCGGCCCCAAGGGGACGCTCTGGTGGGGCGCGGCGACCTTCGACAATCCCGCTCCCGCGCAGATCCGGACCGTGAAAGTTCCCGAAAAGATCTTCAAAAAGAGCGAAAAACTCCCCGTCGAAGTGACCTTCACGGGCGACGCGAAGGTGAAGCTCGCCCTCTTCGACATCTACGGCAACGAATTCTTCCGGGCCGAGGGGCCCAAAGCGGAACTTTCTCTCGCCGACTGCCGCACCCCCATCGCCCGCCTGACGGCCGAACTGGTCAAGGACGGCAAGGTCGTCGACCGGGCCAAGCTCCGGATCGAACTCTTCCAGCCCCCCGTTCCCTCCCGGATGAACATCGCCCAGGGGTGGCCCGGCGTGGGCAGCAAGTCCCAGCTGGCCTTCATCCCGCAGTATCTCTCCCAGCTCAAGAAATTCGGGATCACCTGCACCAGCGGCTCCACCTCGTCCAGAGACGTGATGACCGTGGAGCGCCGGATCCGTGACAGCGGCATCACCTATCTCAGCACGGTGGTCAACGTCGGCAACGGCGGCGTGGGCGGCAAGCGGCCCTTCGACACCACGAAGAAGCCCAAGGACAAGTTCGACCTCATCCGCAAGCCCTGCCTCAGCGCCCCCGGCTTCAAGGAAAATCTGGGCAAGGTCACCGGCATGGGGCACTCCTTCCCCTACGGAGCCATGTCCATTCCCGGCCCCGACGAGGCCAACATGATCGGCGAATGGGACGGCTGCTTCTCGCCCCACTGCCAGAAGGAGTTCAGGAACTGGCTGAAGAAGGTCTATCCTTCACTGAAAGCCCTCAACGACTCCTGGGACACCGATTTCAAGAGCTGGGACGAGGTCATCGCCCTGACGGCGAACGAAGCCCGGCAGAAAAAGTCCTTCGCCGGGTGGCTGGACCACCGGACCTTCAACGACTGGAACCGAGCCGACGCCTTCCGGATCATGATCACCGCCATGGCCAAGGCCACGGGAGGACTCCCCTACTCCCTGTCGGGGACTTCGGAAACCAGCCCCTGGAACGCCTGGGACTACTACCTGCTCATGCCGTATCTGAAGACGCTGGCCGCCTATTCCGGCGAGCAGACCATCCAGCACCGGAGCTTCGCCCCCCACCGGGTGGCCTCCATGCCCTGGATCGGTTACGACGCCTCGGGCGACAGCAGCCATCAGAAGATCCTCTTCAATCTGATGAACGGCGCCACCGGCTTCAACATCTACGGCAACTTCAACATCGCCCCCGACTTCCAGCTTTCGCCGAAAGGCAAAGAGCTGATCGCGGTCCTCGACCTCTACCGCAACGGCCCCGGCGAAGCCATCATGCGGATGAACACCAAGACCTACCCGATCGCCTTCCTCTACTCGCCCGCTTCCATCAAGCTGGACTGGATCATCGGGCTGGCCAACCAGAGGAGCAGCTCCACCGCCGGGTTCCGGCAGATGGTCCACGACGCGGGACTGGTCTACGACTACGTGGCCTACGGACAGCTGGAAAAATCCGGAGTGCCGGAAAAGTACCAGGTCATCTTCCTGCCCATGACCGCCGCCCTGTCGGATAAGGAGGCCGCCGCGCTCGAAGCCTTCGTGGACCGGGGCGGGATCCTCGTCGGGGACTTCCTCTCGGGCACCTATGACGCCCACGGCCGGAAGCGCGCCGTCCCCGCGTTGAACAAGGTCTTCGGGATCAGTTCCAAAGGACTCTGGGAAAGGAAGGAAGTCACGGTCACGGGCGCAGGTCCCCTGAAGGGCCTCGGCCTCAAGACCGGCTTCGTCGAAACCGGGATCGCCCCCGTCACGGCCAAGGTCATCGGCCTGGCCGACGGCAAGCCGGCGATCTTCGAAAACAGCTTCGGCAAGGGACGGGCCATCTACTTCGGAGTCCCCGTCGCCGGGACCTTCGGCGACTGGAAGGAGATGCGTTACAGCAAGAACAACGCCCCCTCGACCAAAGCCATCGACAGCTTCATGACGAGCCTGTTCCAAAGCCGGGGCATCCGGCCCTTCGCCGCGGCGCCCACGCTGCAGGGCACCTCGCTGCTGCTGCGTGAAGCGGGCGAAGGGGTGATCCTCGCCACACTCCGGGACATCAGCCAGACCGCACTGCTGGACAAGAAGGCCGCGAAGCACACGATCCGCCTGGCTGAAAAGCGCCATATCTACGACATGCTCAAGCACACCTACCTCGGGTACGGCGACTCCTTCGTCTACGAATACACCCCCGTCACCCAGGGTGTCTTCGCCCTGCTGCCCTACAAGGCCAGGGGGATCGACGTGAGATTCACCGCCGACGGGGCCGAACTCACGCTTCTCGCCGATGCGAAGAAATTCGCCGACCACACCTTCCACGTGGAGCTGCTGGACGGGACCGGCAAGTCCGATCCCGCTTTCGACGACGTGGTGCTCGGGAAAGGGAACAAGGGCTTCTACAAGTTCCGCAAGCCCCTCAACGCCAGGGGGCGGTGGAAACTTCGGGTCACCGAGGCCCTGACCTCGCAGTCCAGGACCGTCGATCTGCCCTGATCCGGGCACAAAAAAAGAGCGCCTGACCGATCCGGTCAGGCGCTCCTTTTTCAGGAGCGCCGAGCGCTTCAGCGGTAGTAGCGCGGAGGTCCGTACCGATAGGGGCCGGGGCCGTACCGGGGCGGCGGCGGGGGAGCGTAGTAGACTCTCCGGGGCGGCACCACGACCGGCGGCGGCACCACGATCGGCGGAGCCACCACGACCGGGGCGGGAGCGACCACGGGAGCGGGAGCGACCACCACGGGGGCGGGAGCGACGACGGGCGTGGGGGCGACCACCACGGGAGCGGGAGCGACCAGCGCCGCCGGGATCCTGATCGCCGCACCCACCAGATCGACGATGTCGGCCGCGAGGCGCACACCGCCGTAGCCGCCGCCGTGATGGTGGGGGTGGTGATGATGAGGCGGAGGTCCGGGAGGTCCGCCCATGACGGGGAAGACGCAGAATGCCGCGATCCCGATGCCCAGAGCCAGTTTTGCGAGTTTCATTTTTTTACCCTTCCTTCGTTGGTGAATGTTTCGCGGTACTCCGTCGGAGTCCGCACGTTCTGACCATATAACGCACTTTCAAATAATTATATTGTCCGAATTATTAAAATTTAATTAAATTTCTGTTTTCCTATTCTTCAAGGTCTCCGATCTTTCCAAAAGAAGGGGAAAACAGCGGTCTTCCCCCTCTTCACGCGTACAATATAAACCGGAAAGGGCGAAATGTCAATGCCGGAAACGAAAAAATCCGGTCCGAAATCGCTGACTTCTTTCGGCGGAGGCGCCCGTCCGGGGGACCCGGCGGGAAAAACCGGACTTTTTTGCATGAATCCCCGGCTGTTCTGTGGAAAAAAGGGCCCCGGTGTGGTATAGTATGGGAATGCAATTCCAAACCGACAACAGGAAAGAGGCATCGAAATGGACTATATCAACGCGAAAATCGAAGAGTGTCTGGCCAACAGTTCCATGATCCGGCGGATGTTCGAAATGGGCATCGAACTCAAGAAAAAGTACGGAGCCGAGAATGTCTTCGACTTCAGTCTCGGCAATCCCGACCTGCCCCCGCCGCCCCAGGTCAAGGAGGCCCTGACGGCCATCGCCGCCGGAGCGGACAAGCCCTTCGCCCTGGGCTACATGCCCAATGCCGGTTTTCCGGAACTGCGCCGGCAGGTCGCCGAACAGGTCTCTCGTGAACAGCACGAGACCATCGACGGCTCCCACGTGGTGCTGTGCTGCGGCGCGGCGGGAGCGCTGAACGTCTTCTTCCGGGCGGTGCTCACCCCCGGCGACGAGGTGCTCTGCCCCTCGCCCTATTTCGTGGAGTACGGGTTCTACGCCGGGAACTACGGCGGGACTTTGAAGAGCGTCCCCACCAAAAAGGATTTCGAACTCGACGCGGAAGGGTTCCGGAAGGCGGTCAACGCTCATACCCGCGCCGTGATCCTCAACTCCCCCAACAACCCCACGGGGCGCATCTACACGGCAACGGAGCTGAAAGCCGTCGCCGAAGTCATCGCCGAGGCGGAAAAACGCTTCGGCCGTCCCATCTACGTGATTTCCGACGAACCCTACCGCTTCCTCAACTTCGAGAACGTGGAGATCCCCGCCTTCTTCGGGCTCTTCCCCCACACGGCGGTGATGGGCTCCTGCTCCAAGAACCTCTCCCTCGCCGGGGAACGCATCGGCTACATCGCCGTTGCGAACTTCGACGGCAGCGACCTGGTGATGAACGCGCTGATTTTCTGCAACCGCATCCTGGGGTTCGTCAACGCCCCCGTCGTGGGCCAGCAGATCCTTTCCCGGTGCATGGGCGCGCAGGTGGATCTGAACGTCTACCGGGAACGGCGGGACGCCATGGCCGGGGTGCTGGATCAGGCGGGGATCGAATACTTCATGCCGCAGGGGGCCTTCTACTTCTTCCCCAAGTCCCCCACCGCGGACGAAAGGATCTTCATCGACGCCCTCAGCGCCGAAAGAGTGCTGGCGGTCCCCGGCCGGGGCTTCGGCATGCCGGGATATTTCCGCATGGCCTTCTGCGTCGACAAGACCCTCATCGAAAGGTCGGCGCCCGGTTTCAAGCGCGCGGCGGAAAAGGTGCGGTAAAGCGAAAATGGCCATCGTTTTCGCCTTCTGCTGTCTCTGCTGTTCGGCTCTGAACGACTTCATCTTCAAGCTGTTCGCCGACCGGCCCATGTCGCGGGGGATCTTCTTCTCGCTCATCGGCGTGATCCTCGCCATCGTCATGGCCCCCTTCGCCGTGTGGCACTTTTCCGGGACGGCCTTTTTCTGGGCCTGCGCGGCGAGCATGTTTTCCATCGTCGGCAACGTGCTCCTCATCGAAGCCATGGGTCACTTGAGCGCGGGGATCTGCTCCACCGTGTACCGGCTGAACCTGATCTTCGTGGTGCCGGGGGCCATGCTCTTTTTCGGGGAAAGACTTACATCTCCTCAGCTGTGGGGCGTTCTGGCCGCCGTGGCCGCCATCACCCTCTTTTCGTGGAGCACCCTGAAAAGCCGCAGAAAAGCCTCTCTTTTCGGCATGGTCCTCATCGTTTCGGCCTCGCTGCTCCGGGCGGGCATGGGCCTGGCCTACAAACAGGCGCTGATCTGCCGCATGGACGAATTCGCGCTGGTCTGCATCAACGGCCTCTTCTGGGTCGCGGGCGGGATCATCTACGCCCGGCTCAAGGACGGCAAAGTCAAATTGCCGGACCTTGCCACCATCGGATTCAGCGCGGCTTCCGGTCTTTTCGTCGTGGGAATCACCTTTTTCATGGCCAAGATGCTCCGGTACGGCGCGGCGGGGGTGGTGCTTTCCATCGCCCAGATGAGTTTCCTCGGCACACTGCTGCTGAGCGTCCTCTTCCTCAAGGAAAAGCTGGAAAAGTTCAAGGTCGCCGGGATCGTCTGCGGCGTGGCCGCCATTCTGCTCCTCTCGGTGAAATGACCCGATGGAACGGATCATCAAAACCGGCATCACCTGGGACGCTCAGGGCGTCGCCCTCGAAAACTATCTGGCGGGGCGCTTCACCTACCGTACGCTGACGGAGTGGCGCGAAAGGATCCGGGCGGCGGAGATCACCGTCAACGGCAGGACCGTGCCGCCGGAGTATGTGCTCAAGCTCCACGACGTGGTCGAATACCGGCCGGGCGACCTGGAGGAGCCGGAGTCGGAACTTTCCTTCGACATCGTCCACGAGGACGAAGCGCTTCTCGTCATCGCCAAACCGGGGAACTTGTGCATGCACCCTTCGGGGCCCTACTTCAAGCACACCTTGTGGTATCTGCTCCGCGAACGCTATGGAGAAGTCCATTTCATCAACCGTCTGGACCGGGAAACTTCCGGTCTGGTGCTGGCGGCCCGCGACCCCGGAACGGCGGCGCGGATGACGAAAAAACTCAACGAGATCGGCAAGAGCTATCTGGTCATGGTCCACGGGGAGCTCCCCGACCGGATCAGCGCCGACGGCTTCCTTTTCGACGACACGTCGAGCAACGTGCGCAAGAAGCGCCGCTTCGCGCCCGGAGAACGCCCCCCCGCCGGAGCGCTGAAGATCGAATCGGCCGGGACCGAGATCCGCTGTCTGGAGCGCAAGGGGGGCTTTTCCCTCGCGGCGGCCCGTTTGAAGACCGGGCGGATGCACCAGATCCGGGCCACGCTGTTCTCTTACGGGTTCCCCGTGGTCGGGGACAAACTTTACGGCCTCGACGAAAACATTTTCTTAAAACTGCGTTCGGACGCCGTGACCGAAGGGGACCGGGCGAAACTCATCCTGCCCTGTCAGGCGCTCCACTCGGGCTCCCTCGAATTCCGCCACCCCGTCACCGGGGAAGAGCTGCGTTTTTCCCTGCCGCTGCCGGAGGCGTGGCGGCAGCCCCCCCTGCCCTGCTGGGAAACGACTCGGATCCCGGACGGACTTTGAACCGGACGCCGACGGCGCTGAAGCCGGAAGGCAGGGGGACGCTCCACAGCGTTCCCGGCCGCTGGGACCAGGCGGGGAAGAGGCCGAAATACCAGGCGTACTCCAAAGTCTTAGCCCTGCCGTCGGGGAATTTCAGCTCGATGAAAACGTCGTAGTCACAGGAGAGTTCCCGCTCGATCCGGAAGTGGAGGCTCCTGCCGTCACACCGAACCCCGATGCCGTCGATCCCGGAGGCAAGCTCCCGCCCCCCGGCCCGCCGGAACGGCTCTTCGGCGATCACCGGGCAGAGGATCCGATGGGGCGTTTCCTTCGGTACGATCTTCAGCAGGACGATCTGCTTGCCGTACCAGTTCACGTGAGTCACAGGCCGGGTGCGGGGGTCCCGGCAGAGTTTGCGCCGCAGGGCTTCGATCTCCGCCATGTCCTCGAAGGCCGGGTCGTGGAGGTCGATGATGAGCCAGTCCCCCTCCCGGTATTCCTCCGTGAGGGGCGCGGTCGGATGGTCGAACATGAAATGGGTCCGGAGCCTCCCCGTGGCAAGGATCCTTGCGGGGCGTTCGGGCAGATTCTTCTTCAGAAAGGCGACCGCCTTGGAAGCATCGGGTCCGTGCAGGTACGTATCACCGGGGTAAAGCCAAAACTTGAAGCCGAAACCGAAAAAGATGTAGCCCAGCCCGATGCCCGCCGCCGTGGCGAGGAGCGTGCCCCGGAAGGTGTTGCCCCGTCTCCGCAGCAGGGGGCATTCGCCCCGGCGGAGCCGCCCCAGACCGACGATCGAGGCGGCGAGCAGCAGCGTGGAACATTCGACGCCGTACTGCAGAAGGGGGGTCTTGACCGCGTCGGAACTTTGCAGCAGCACCCCCGCCAGCAGAGGGAGCCCCGCCACCAGAAGTCCGGGGAAAGCGAGGGCCGCCGCCCACACGGGGGTCAGCAGGACCGCCGTGAAGAAAAGTCCGCGGGGCGAAAACAGACTTCCCCAGAAGGCTCCGGGCCGGAGGAAAGGCGACAGGGCCGCTTCGAGGGGCGTCGCCCCCAGAGCCGCGTAGTGGAAACTTTGTCCGTAGACGGCGGCCCCGCCCGCCCAGGGCTGAACGAAGCAGGCGAGGAACGCGAACCATACGCCCGCGAAAAGGAGAAGGAGTGCGCCTTTCCGGTATTTCCGTTCCGCCGCGATGAGGTAGAGCCCCCACCCGGCCCAGAAGACCGCCACGGTCTCCTGGATCAGCAGCGACAGCCCGAGGCAGAGCCCCATGCCCCATTTCGACCCGGCGGAACGGCAGACGAAAAAGGCGAGAAGCGCGGGGATGAAGAAGACGATGGGATGGAATCCGTAAAAGAGACAGAGATACTGCCGCGTGAAGACGGGAAAAACGGCCGCACAGGCCCCCATGAGGAGCGAAGCCGAACGGTCAAGTCCGTTCTTGCGGGCCAGGAGAAAGCACAGGGGCACCGCCGAAGCGACGGCGAGGGAGTTGACGAAAAAGACCGTCCGGGGCGAAGGGAAAGCCCGAAGGACCCCGGTCATGACGAGATTGACCAGCACGTTGAAGTGCCCCCCCGCGCAAAGGAGCTCCTTCACGCTCCCGGCCCCCGAAGCGAGGCGCAGGTAACACTCCGAATAGATCCCCCAGTCGCCGAAGATCAGGAACCAGCTGTCGAAGGCGGCGCATTGGACCAGAAAACTCCAGATGATCACCCCCGCGGTGAGGAGCCCGACGCAGGCCTTGGCGAGAGCGCCGGGGAGCTCCGGCAGGTCCGTTTTTTTGCTCCCGCCCGCCCCCAGACGCAGAAAGCCCCAGACGAAAACCGCCAGCGCGTAACAGAAAACGGAACTCTTCCCTTCGGGCCAGACGAAGACCCCGAGCAGGAGCCAGAAAGGCCGGAAGGCGTATTCGTAACGCCGTTCCCGGCCGCGGGCGAACCAGAGGACCGCCGCCGCGCACAGGGCGGGGAAGAGGAACCTCCCCCACCCGGTGTCGGGGAAAAACTCCACCCCTTCGAGCAGTTTCGTGGAATAAACTCCCCAGGTGAGACGCCTGAGCGCTGAACCTGCGGCAGCGGCGGCCCCCGCCAGAGAGAGGAGCTTCCACATTACGAGCGTTCCCGGAGTTTGGTGCGGAAGAGCTTGGCCCGGAGTATGTTCTGTTCATCTTCCGGCAAGGCCAGTTCGGAACGGATCTGCAGATGGCCGGGAGCCAGTTCGACGAAAAGTTCGTTGACCGTGCCGATGCCCAGATGCTGGAAGAGCCCCAGCTCTACCCCGAGGCGGATCCCGGAGAGGGATTCGAGGGCCTCGTTGACCGAAAGGCGGTAGCAGTTCTGCAAGGTCCCGTAGGCCCGCCCCACATGGTCGAGGAGCGAGAAACGGTCCTCCCTGAGGAGCTTCACCCTGGCCCGGCGTTCGTACTCCACGATCTGGCGGATCACGGCGGAAAGCTGTTCGATGATGCTTTCCTCGCTTTCCCCCAGCGTGACCTGGTTGGAAATCTGATAGAGGTGCCCCAGATTGCCGCTGCCTTCGCCGTAGATGCCCCGGACCGCAAGGCCCAGCTTGTTGATGCCGTGGACCGTGGCGTCGATCTCGCCCGAAAGGACCAGCCCCGGCAGATGGAGCATGACCGAGGCCCGGAGCCCCGTCCCCAAATTGGTGGGACAGGCGGTCAGATAGCCCAGCTCGTCGTCCCAGGCGAAATCCAGCTCGTCCCCCAGCTCGTCGTCGAGGGCGGCGATCTGCTTCCAGCACTCTTCGAGCCGGAATCCGGGGTGGAGGACCTGCATGCGCAGATGGTCTTCCTCGTTCACCATGACGGCGCAGGACTCGTAGCCGCTGACCTCCACGGCGGCGGGGATCGGGCTGGTGATCAGGTCGGCGCTGGCCAGACGCCTTTCGGTCAGGGCCAGTTTTTCCATGTCGTCGAGAGACTCGATGTCGAAGAAAAGGCACTCCGGACAGCCGATGACCGAGGGGCGGGAACAGGCATTCTTGACCTCGTCCACCACGCGGACCGCCTCTTCGGGAGAGGCGGCCAGGGGGAACGGAGTTCCCGCAAGGTTCCGGGAAAGGCGGATGCGGCTGGAAATGCACACGCCGTCGGAAGGTGCGGAAGTGAGGAAACTCGCCGGATTCTGCAGCAGCCGCCTGATGCCGGGATTCATTTCCGGACTCCTTCGCCGCTCAGCTTCCCGAGTTCATTCCTGAGGGCGGTGATCCGGTCCCGGACCTGCGCCGCCTTCTCGTACTCCTCGGCGGAAACCGCCGCCGCCAGTTCCAGCTGCAGACGGTCGATCTCGAGCCGGATCCCCGACAATGTCCGTCCCCGGCGCCGGGGCCGCCGCCCCACGTGGACCTTGCCCCGCTGGACCTGTTCGACGGCCATGCCCACCCACTTGGAAAAGGTGTGATAACATTCGGAACAGCCCAGCTTTCCGGCGGCCTTGCGCATTTTTTCCAGGGTCCAGCCGCACCGGGGGCAGACGGGGGAAGACGCCTCTTCGCCGACTTCGGCGGACTGCGGCTCTTCTTCGGGGCTCTTGGTGCCCTTGGTCTTGCCCATGTTGAAGATCACCTCGGCCAGATTGAAGCCGAAAGCCCCCAGTCCGCCCGAAAGCTCCTTTTCCTTGGCGCACTCCGTGCACAGATTGGTGCTGATGCACTTGCCGTCGTGGACTTCCTTTATATGGATCGTCGCTTCACGTTTCTTACATTTGTCGCACAACATGGCTTCCACTCCCGTCTTGGCAGACCTTACACGAAAATCACTCCTGTGCATACTATAACCCTTTCCCCGGGCAAATTCAAGAAAAAAAAGGAAAATTTGCCCCTTTTTCGACCGGGATCCCGGTGGAAAAATCGGGACCGGCAAACTATATTATGTAAGAAGGGCTCTTATGCCCGAACCGAAAGAGAAGGCCGTGATCCAATGGAAAAACGTTTTTTTACCCTCGAGGGGATGCATTGCGCCGCCTGCGCCGCCGCCATCGAGAGAGCCGTCCGGAAACTCCCCGGTTGCGAAGACGCCTACGTCAACTTCGCCGCCGCGGAACTGACCGTTTCGAGCGAAAATCCCGACGAGGAGATCCTCGCCGCCATCGCCAAAGCCGGATTTTCCGGCGAAAGACGCCGCAATGCGGCACAAGGAGAAAAACGACGCTCCGCCGCGGATCAGGCGGCGGAACGGCAGGAACTTCTCAACCTCATCATCGCCTGGGCCGCGGGGGTTCCGCTGGTGGTCCTGTGTCATCTGCATCGGATCCCTTTTCTCTTCGGCGGGCTCCTTCAACTCCTTCTGCTGTGCGGCTCCCTCTATGCCGGAAGGGCCTTCTTCCTCAAGGGGCTCCCCGCCCTCTTCAGGGGGCGGCCCGACATGAACACCCTCGTGGGCACGGGCGTCACCGCCGGAGTGATCTACTCGCTGTGGGTACTCTTCGTCCAGGGGAGCGGCCACCTCTTCTTCGACGCGGGAGCCATGATCGTCATGCTGGTCCTGCTGGGGCGGTTCCTCGAAGCCCGCGCCCGGCGCAAGGCGGTGGACGCGGTGCGCCATCTCGCCGCCCTCGCCCCCGAAAGCGCCGTCCAGCTCCTCCCCGACGGTTCGGAGCGGAAAATCGCCGCCAACGAGATCCGCAAGGGCATGACATTCAAAGTGCTCCCCGGCATGAAGATCCCCGCCGACGGCACCGTGCTTTCCGGCACTTCCGTCTGCGACGAATCCATGTTCACCGGCGAAGCGCTCCCCGTGCCGAAACATCCCGGCTCCCCCGTCACCGGCGGCAGCGTCAACGGTGAAGGCGTCCTCGTGGTCTCCGGCGAAAGCGTGGGCGAGGAAACGCTTCTTGCCCGGATCATCGCCGCCGTCCGCGAGGCTCAGGGCACCCGTGCCCCCATCGCGGGGATCGCCGACAAGGCCGCGGGCGTCTTCGTGTGGGGCGTCCTCGGGATCGGGGCGCTGACCTTCGCCGGTCATCTGCTCGTCGGCCACCCGGTCGGCGCCGCCCTCAGTCATGCCCTCGGGGTGCTGGTCATCGCCTGTCCCTGCTCGCTGGGGCTGGCCACACCCATCGCGCTCATCTGCGGCATCGGACGCGGGGCCTCCAAGGGGCTGCTCATCAAGAGCGGCGCGGCGCTGGAAGAGATGGCGGGGGTGAAGGCGGTCGTCTTCGACAAGACGGGGACTCTCACCACCGGAAAATTTTCCGTCGCCGCCGTGGAGTCCTCCGACGAAGCCTTCGACGAGGCCCGGATCCTGAGCTGCGCCGCCGCGCTGGAAAAATCTTCCTCCCATCCTCTGGCGCAGGCGGTGATCGCCGAGGCGGAAAAACGGCGGCTGACGCTCCCGGAAGCGCGCGAATGCCTCAACCGTCCGGGTTACGGCATCACCGGAGTCATCGGGGAAGAGCGTTTCGAAGTGTGCCGCGAAGAAGATACCGCCGGAAAGGCGGGCTTCACCGGGGCCGCCGTGAAGCGCAGCGGGGAAAAGATCGGCGTCATCCTCTTCCGGGACGCCCTCCGTCCCGAAGCGAAGGAGGCGGTGACCGCCCTGAAGGATATGGGGTTCGCCGTGGAAATGCTCACGGGGGACAACGTTTCGGCGGCCGCAGGCGCGGCAGCCGAGCTGGAACTATCGGGATTTCACGCCGGACTCCTGCCCGCGCAGAAGGGGGAGATCCTCGGAGCGCTCCGGCGGAAGTACGGAAAAACCGCCATGGTGGGGGACGGCGTCAACGACGCCCCCGCTCTGGCGCTGGCCGACGCGGGAATCGCCATCGGCAGCGGCACCGCCGCCGCCATCGAGGCCGCCGACGCCGTGCTCATTTCGAACGACCTCAGGAACGTCCCCGCCGTCTTCGCCCTGAGCCGGAAGACCATGCGGATCATCCGCCAAAACCTCTTCTGGGCCTTCGCCTACAATGCGCTGGGGATCCCCCTCGCGGCGGGGCTTTTCGAGGCAATCTTTCCCTTCGCCCACGTGAGCCCCGCCTTCTGCGCCGCCGCCATGGGGGCGAGCTCCGTCACGGTGGTTCTGAACGCGCTGCGGCTGAAGTTCAGCTGAGTCGTTCCACGCTTTGGGCGTACTCCCGGTAGCGGGCGTAGCGCTCCTCGCAGCTGCGCCGGGGCGTGTAGACCTTTCCGCAGGCGGGGGCCATGGCCTCCTGAGCGCTGAGGATATCGGGGAAGCTCCCCGCCGCCACGGCCCCGAACATGGCCGCACCCAGGGCGCAGGTCTGCTCCGACTCGACCACCGACACGGGCATTTGAAGCGCATCCGCGCAGAACTGCATGACGAAGGGGGATTTCTTGGCGATGCCCCCCGCGGCCCGGATATTTTTGATCTCGAGCCCCTCCTCCCTGAAGCGGTCGAAGATCGCCCGGCTGCCGAAGACGGTGGCTTCGACCAGCGCCCGGTAGACCATGGGGGGAGTCGTTCCCAGCGTCAGGCCGAAGAGTGCCCCCTGAAGGAAAGGATTGTCGTAAGGTGTGCGCCTGCCGTTCATCCAGTCGAGGGCCATGACCGGGGAATCGGGCAGTGCGGCGGCCTCCTTCTCCAGTTCGGGCAGCGTGACCTTCGCCCCGCTCCACTCGAGGAAGCGGCGGAACCAGGCGTAGATGTCGCCGAAAGCGGACTGCCCCGCTTCGAGGCCCGTGTATCCGGGGAGGATGGAGCCGTCCACCTGTCCGCAGATGCCGGGGATGCGGCGCTCAAGGGCGGGCACGACCAGCAGATCGCAGGTGGAGGTCCCGAGGATCTTCACCATCTCTCCCGGCCTGATCCCGGCCCCGGCCGCCCCCACGTGGCAGTCGATGGCCCCGACGGAGATCACCGTTTCAAGGGGAAGTCCCAGCTCCGCCGCCCGTTCCGGAGCGATCCGCCCGAGGGGCGTCCCGGCGGTGAAGGTCTCCCCGCCCATCCGGGCGCGGAAAGGAACGAGGAGCGGATCCACGGCGGCGAAGAATCCTTCCGGCGGCAGACCGCCCCAGGAGCCGTGCCACAGGGCCTTGTGCCCGGCGGCGCAGCGGCTCCGCTTGACGGGGACGCCCGCGAGGTAAGCGGTGATCCAGTCGCAGTGCTCCACGAAGGAAAAGGCCGCCTGCCGGACCTTTCCGTTCCCCCGGAGCACGTGGAGGGCCTTGCTCCAGAACCATTCGCAGGAGTACTTTCCCCCGGAAAATCCGGTATAATCGACGGGACTCTTCCGTGCAGCTGCATTGATCTCTTCGGCCTCTTCGATGGCGGTGTGGTCCTTCCACAACACGAACATGGCGTCCGGATCGGAAGCAAAAGGCTCCGAAAGACTCAGGGGGCGGCCCGAAGCGTCCACGGCGCAGACCGTGGAGCCGGTGGTGTCCACGCCGATGCCCCGGACCAGCTTCGCGTCCCCATGTTCGAGCACGTCGCGTATCACCTGCTTCATGCACTCCAGATAGTCCAGGGGGTGCTGCCGGAACCGGTTCTCCGCCGCGCTCGAAAATTTCCCCTCGCCCCACCGGGGATAGGCGGCGACGCTGGAGGCGACTTCCGTTCCTTCCCGGTCGACGAGGAGCGCCCTGACGCTGTCGCTGCCGAAATCGAGTCCGATAAAGAGTTCCTTTTGCATGTTTTTCATCCTTTGTTCCTCAAGAAAGAAGTGAGCGCACAAGGTTCGTCCCGAGCAAACAGCCGGCGATGATGAGCACGGAGTACACCAGAAACGTGAATTTGCGCTGATCGACTTTGTGATGCAGAAAATCTCCCGTCACCATGCCGCAGACGACGAAAGGGAGCAGACAGGGTATCATCCGGCCCGGAAAGGGAGTCCAGACGTTTCCGGCGACGGTCCACTTCAGCGCCATGACGGAGTTGGTGGTGAGCCAGAGGGAACTCAGGACCGCGCGGAACCGGGATTTTTCCGGAATGGCCTTCGACGCATACATGACCACCACGGGACCGCCGGAGCTGAAAGCTCCCTGAATGACGCCGCCCAGGAGGAGGATGCACCGGGCGAGAAGCGTATGGGGGGCTTCCGCTCCGGGCGCGGGAAGGGGGTCGCGGACGCGGAAAAAGCGGACCAGTCCCCGGATCCCCACAAAGAGGATGAAGCAGACCAGGAGGGCGATCGAAACGCTCCGCGGCAGGAAGTCCATCAGAAAAAGCCCCGCGGCCACCCCCGGAGCGGCGTGGAGAACGATGAAGCCGTATTCCCGGAGATCGAGGTCGCGGTACGACCGGCAGACGATGAAGAGCGAGAGCAGCAGCCCCATGGAGGAGAGCATGGGGACCGCCCTTTCCAGACCGATGAGCATGGAAACGAAAGGCAGCGCCAAGACGGTGGACCCGAATCCGGCGATGCCTTCGACGGCAAAGGTGGTGAAGACGATCCCCCCGATGATGAGGACAAGTGCCGATTCGTCCATTTTTCCCTCCGTCGTTCGCATTCTTTCTTAATATAATGCCGGAAGGGCCCCTTTGCAAGGCGAAAATCTCTTGTATTATCGCCGAAGCGGTGTTATATTAGGGGAAGGTCCGAAACAGGTACAGGAGAGGCAGAAAAAATGGGCGAACTCGTTCACTTCATCGAATGGAAAAAGATTCCGCCGGAGCAGTACGGCAAAGTCATGCTTGACGCCGCCTCATGGGGCGTCAGGCGGATCGTCGCCCACCCCGTCTGGGGGATGATGGAAGAGGAGACTCCGGGGACGCTCAAGAAGATCCGGGAGCTCTGCCGGAATGCGGGACTGGCCACGCCGGGCTGTCACGCCTACTGGGGACCGGGGAACGACTTGGGCTGCACCGATGGCGCGGCGAGAGAAAGGATGGTCCGCA
>JAFSYV010000273.1 GCA_017443585.1 Lentisphaeria bacterium
CCTACAAGGCCAGCAGCTACGCGCCGTCGGCTGACTTCGCCTTCCTGAAGAACGAACTCAAGTGGATGCGCACCACCCCCGTGACCTACCTCTACAACTGCGGGATCCGGGTGGCTCCGGCCCTCAACGGCCCCTGGGTCTACGCCTACGGCAAGTTCGGCCAGGATCCGGATCTGGACGCCGGACAGCTGCTCCGGGACTACTGCCTCTTCGTCTACGGCGACAAGGCCGCGCCCGCCATGGAAAAGTTCTTCAAGCTCCTCGATGACCGTTCCCGTCTCGTTCCCGTGAACGGCGAGGTCGACTTCAACGACTTCGGCAAAAAGCGCCAGATGGCCGACGAAGTTTGGTACAAGCGGTACACCCCCGCCGTGCTGGCGGAACTCAAGAAGCATTTCGCAGAGGCAGAGAAGGTCTGGATCGAGTCCGACCACACCAAAAGGCTGAGACTGGAGTTCGCCTATCTCTGTCTCACCGCCGACGTGAACAACGCCAGTCAGGATCTCCGCGAGGCCTATTCCCGGGCCAACCGTCTGCGCCTCGCCGATGCCATCGATAAGCGTGAGGCTTACCTCAAAACCCTCATCGTCAAGAGAGGCGGGGTGCAGAATGCCTTCAGCTTCCCCCGCATGAGCAATCTCCGCGCGGGCGGCTCCATGGGCGGCCTCTTCGGCGGCGCCTTCAACAGCGATCCCCAGACCTTGCGTCAGGACAAGAGAAGTCTCGAACTCGTGAAGGTCAGGGACTTCGCCGATCCCGCCTGGGCGAAGATCCCGGCCCAGAAGCTCATCCCCCTGAAGAAGACCTTCCCCGCCGCCGACGCCACCTTCAAGGCCGCCTATGACGGCAAGGCTCTCCTCCTCATCTGCGAAGCGCCCCTCGCCAAGGCCCCTGCCACTCCTGCGCCGCCACGGGACAGCACCGCGCTGTGGCGTGACGCCGTCTGGGAGATCTTCGTCGCCAACGGCATCAGCCGCTGCCAGCTGGTCTTCAGCGCCGCGCCCGGCTCCGCCTTCGATTCAACGATCAACGCCAACAACAAGGCTTACGTGAAGTGGAGAGGCGACTGGAGCCACAAGGACACGGTCAAGGACAACCGGTGGCGCTCCGAGGTGACGATCCCCCTGCGTGGGACGATCGGCAAGGTTCCCGCTCAGGGCGAACCGCTCCAGATGCAGGTCGCCTTTTCCACTCCCGGAGCGGCGGCCCTCTACGCTTGGAATTTGCCCCTTTCGGGGTCGTTTTCCGACATCACGGGTTTCGGGAACATCCGTTTCGGCGCCCGTCCCGCGGGCGAGCGGATCATCGACATCAACGGCGATTTCAGAACGAAGAAGGTCTGGTTGGCCTCCCCCCGGAACGTGAAGGCGGAATACATCGATGTGAACGGCAAGCCCGCCGTGAAATTCGGGTATGAAAAGCTCCCCTGGGGCGCCCTGCGCTGCGGCGTTTTGACCGCCCTTGGCGACGATGAGGAAGCCGTCTTCACCGTGACGCTCCGCGGAAAAGGCAAGGGCTCCCTCGGCGTGGGCTGGCAGAACATAGCCGGACGCTTCGTCGTCAACGGCCACGGCGGCGTGAAGTTCGAGCTTTCCGACAAGCCTCAGACGGTCACCAACGTCATCCGGCTCAGCCCGGTGGAAATGCAGAAGGGCGCGGTGTTCTTCTACCCCAACATCTTCATCGCCGCCCCCGGCGGGGAGGCCATCGTGGAGAAGGCCGAGCTGAAGATCCGCCTCAAACGCTGAACCTGGGGGAAATTTCCCCGGCACGAAAGGGGACGGAAGGCCGAAAAACCTCCCGTCCCCTTTTCATTTCCGCGCTCGGTGCGCAAGAGCTCCGGATCACATCCGGGCGAGCACGTGCCTGAACGCCGCCATGTAGCACTGCCAGTCGCTGAGCAAAATGTTGTGTTTGCCTTCCCTCAGGAAGTAGCTCACGTCGGTGCCCACGGGGGTGTCCGGCGGGGGCGGCGTGGCGGACTTCAACGGCTCCAGACCGTAGAGCTTGTAGACCGGCCCGGCGCTCCAGGCGGAAAGGTATTCGCCGCGGGGATCCGCCCACAGATCCTCCGTCGCGCTGTGGACCGCCACCGCCCGGGGGGCGATGAGGGCGATGAGCTGGTGCTGGTCGATGGGGAGCTCTTCGGGATGCATGGCGTGCGGGGCCAGGGTGTGGGTGAACCAGTAGTGGCCGAAGCCGTCCGAAACGCGGCTCATGCAGTAAAGCGTCTCGCCGAAAAGCCTCCGGTTCGGGGCCGCGCCGCCGCAGCCGGAGTCGTTGACGCAGACCAGCTTGAAGCGGGTGTCCTCGGCCCCCGCCCACAAGGCGGTCTTGCCCAGGCGGGAGTGGCCGTAGACCGCCGCCTGCGACGCGTCGATCTCGGGCACGGTCTCAAGGTAATCCAGCATCCGCGACAGGCCCCACGCCCAGACGCCGATGGCGGAGGCGTCGGGCAGCCGGGGCCGCAGCTCTTCTTCGGAAAAGAAGATCCGGAGGACGCTGGCCGGCCAGCCCGTGGGACAATCGGGGAAGAAATCGTGGTAGGAGCAGACCGCCAGGGCGAATCCCTCCTTCATCAGTTCCGCCAGGGGGAACCGGGTCTTCTGGATCCCCCGTTCACGGGTGAAACTTTTTATTTCCGCCCCCGCGAGGCCCGTGATCATGACGTCGGGATCGTCGCAGATCACGTGATTGCCGATGAAGGTCAACCCGGTGAAGACCGGGACCTTCTTCTTCGCCCCGGCGGGGATGAAAAGGATCATCACCACGCTGTGGGAACGGCCGTTGTTCATGGAGAAGGTGAGCCGGATCTCCCGTCGCACGGCCAGACCGCCGACGGCGTCCGGCTTTTCGCTGATGAGCTCATAGGAGACCTTGTCGGGCAGGGGGAGCCTGCGTCCGTACATCACGTCCCGGAACTGCTGCAGCAGGAGCGGGCGGTTGGCCTCCCACTCGGCGGCGGTGGCGATGGGGCGCCCGTCGACTGTTTTCAGCAGCTCGGGCAGGGTGAAAGGCGGGACCTGGGACTCGTCGTAGTTGGCCTGCCACTCTTCGTTTTCTTTTTGGACATACATGATAGGACCTCACTTTCCTGAAATCGAAAAACACATTCCCAGCAGAAACGCCTGGATCTTGACGTCGATGTCGTCGCCCAGAGCCTGACGGGAAGAGACGAACTCCGCCATTTTCCCCGCGGGCACGGTGAAGATCTCGATGGATTCACTGTCCTCGGGGTGGGCGACGGGGGGAGCGGTGCGGTAGCGTTCGGCATCGATCTCCATGACCACCATCGACACGGCCTCGTCGGAAAGTCCGGGGGAACTGATGCCGGGGTCGAGGATCCGGACCACCCGGCCCTCGTATCCGGTTTCCTCGTAAAGTTCCCGGACCGCGGTGGCCTCGGCGCCTTCGCCCGGTTCGATGAGCCCGGCGGGAAATTCGATGACGTACTTCCCCGTCGCGGCCCGGAACTGGCGGATGAGAACATAGAGATCGTCCGGCACGATCCGGGGGATGATCAGGGCCGCTCCGGCCGTCTTGATCCGGGAGACCCTTTCCCAGGTGCGTTTTCTGCCTCTTTCGTCCGTGAACCCCACCAGCTCCATGCGCAGGAAGCATCCCTGGGCGAGAGCGGTGACCTTGTCGACTGCCGCATTCATGAAAAATCCCCTTTTTTTCCGGCGCGGGGAGGGATTCCCTCCTCTCCCGACGCCTGTTTTTCGTTTTTTTTCGCACAAAGACATAAAATGCACTTGAAAAATCGAAAAGTCAAGTTAAATTATAGCAAAGACCGCAAAAAGATTCCGAATTTGCCGCAAAGGGGTCCCGCCGTCATCGGGCGCGAGACTTCGCGTCGGCGCCGGTTTCCGGACAATGATTCTTTCACCGTTTCCGTCGACAGGCCGGTCTTGTATACACGTGTTTTCAAAGGTACTTCGATGAGTTTTCTTCTTACCTCGGGTTTTCGCAAGGTGTCCGTTTTATGATCCTGGGACTTACCGGCGCCATCGGCTGCGGAAAAAGCACCGCCTGCGCCTTTTTCCACGGCAAGGGGTGGCTGCTCTTCGACGCGGATCGCGCCTGCCACGAACTCTACGGCGATCCGGACTCCCCCTTCGCACGGGCTCTCCGCCGGGAGTGGGGGGAAAGCTGTTTTTCCCCCGAAGGGCTCATCGACCGCAAGGCCCTTGCGGCGCGGGTGTTCGATTCCGAAAAGGAGCTGGAAAAACTCACCTCGCTGCTCTACCCCGCCCTCTTCGAACGCATGGGGAAAGAGATCGACTCCGCCCGGAAAGAAGAGAAGAACATGCTTTGCGAAGTGCCTCTGCTCTTCGAATGCGGATGCGAAAAATATTTCGACCTGACCGCCTCGGTCTGGAGCACGGCTGCGCTCCGGCACGAGCGCCTGCGGAAATATCGTAACTTCACCCCGGAGGAAATTGCCCGCCGCGAGGCGAAACAGTGGAGCGCCGAAAGGAAACTCGAGGCGGCCGACATAGCTTTCGTCAATAATGGCGGACCCGATTTCCTGTGCCGCCAGATTGATCGTTTCATCAAGGAGTATGTGCAGAAATGAATGACCAGAACATGGACGAACTCAAAGCGGTCCCCGCCGCGGAAAATCAAGTGACGCCGCCCGCCGCGGACGTTCCCCCGCCGGCTCCCCGGAAACGGGGCCGCCCGCGGAAAAATCCTCTGCCGGCGGATCCCGCCGCCGCCCCGGCCCCCGCGGCTCCTGCGGCTCCCGCGGCGACGCCCGCACCTGCACCCGCACCCGCTCAAGCTCCGGCC
>JAFSYV010000274.1 GCA_017443585.1 Lentisphaeria bacterium
CTGAGTTCGGCCTGAAATCGAAGCTATGTTATCGTTAACGCATTATTAAATTACACCGCGGCAAGCGATTTGTCAAGGACCAAAAAGAAAATTTTGCCGGGAAAATCGGCGGGCTCTCTCTTGAAAAACCGGCCGACCCGTGGTATACTATGGGCTAAGAAACTGGAAACGTGCGAGGTCGAACGATGGAATATTTTGCTCCGGGATCCCGGCTGGGGGTGACGACGGGTCCCCGCGGGGAGATCATTTCGGTACGCTCCGGCGGCGGGGAATTGGGCGTCCCCGCGAAGGAGGCTTTCACGCTCCAGCTGCTGGATAAGGAAGGGCACGAGCTCACCCTCGAAAGCAGCCGGTTCTCATACGACGGCAAGGTCTGGTCGGGCCACCCGAATATGCCCGGTCTCACGGTGGAAATGAGGATCTCCGCCGGGGAAAATCACATCGCCTTCCGCCCCCGCGTGACCCATGTGCCGCCCGACTGGGTCCTTTCGTGGTTCGACGGGCCCCAGCTCTGCTATCCCCGGCATCGGGGGATCGACCTCATCCATCCCCTCCACGACGGCGTGATCGTTTCGGAGCCCCTGCCCCCGAAGGAGTACCACCCCATCGGCTTCGCCAAACGGGGCGTCTTCTACGGCTCCTTCTATCCGGGGCGGTGCCAGATGCAGTTCATGGCCCTCTCCAAGGGGAAGCGCGGAGTCTATTTCGCCGCCCACGACCCAACGAGCGCCACCAAGGCGGTAGAGTACGACGTCGGGGAGACGCGGGTGCGCCTGAGCTTGCAGACCTTCACCGGCTGTGATTTCGGAGCCGACTACGCCCCCGAGTGGGACTACGTGCTCCGGGGCTTCGAGGGCCGCTGGCAGGAGGCGGCGGAGCTCTACCGCGCCTGGTACGAAACGGCCGACCCGCCGGCGGAAGGCCCGGCGTTCCCGGCGTGGATGGAACGCTCCCCCGTGGTGCTGATCTACCCCGTCCGGGGCCGCGGCAAAGATACGGGCGACATGGCGCCCAACTGCTACTTCCCCTACACCGATATGCTGCCCCACGTCGAAAGGCTCAACACGCTCCTCGATTCTCCCGTCATGGCGCTCCCCATGCACTGGGAGGGGACGGCTCCGTGGGCCCCGCCCTACGTCTGGCCCCCCTTCGGCGGCGAGGAAAACTTCCTCGCCTTCCGCGACGCGCTCCACGCCAGGGGCAATCTGCTGGGGGTCTACTGCTCGGGGACCGCGTGGACCTGCTCAAGCTCCATCCTGCCCGAGTACGCCCCCGGATGCACCCCCGAACAGGAGAAGATGATGCTCCGGGGCCCCCGCGGCGAACTGGAGGCCACCGTCTGCAACGGGCCCGAACTCCAGCGGCTGGGGTATGACCTGTGCCTGGCCGAGGAACCGGCACGAAAGATCGTCCGCGAAGAGATTTTGAAACTCGCCCGCGCCGGGATCGACTACGCCCAGTTCTACGACCAGAACCACGGGGGCTGCGTCCACAACTGCTTCGCCCGGGACCACCATCATCCCCCCGTGCCGGGACCGTGGCAGATCGCCATGCAGCGGGAATTCCTGCGCGAAGTCGCCGCCGCGATCGGCTCCCTCGGGAAAAATCTGGTCCTGGGCTGCGAAAGCGCCGCCGCCGACCCCTACGTCCGGTATCTGCCGTTGAACGACGCCCGCAGTTCCTTCATGTACCGTTTCGGGGAGCCCATCCCCCTGCAGCAGTTCGTCCTGCACGGAAGAACCGCCAACTTCGCGGGCAATCAGGGGGGCGTGGGGCTCGTCTGCGACTTCGAACGCTCGCCGTACAGCCTCAACCGGCGTCTTGCTTACGCCTTCCGAGCGGGGGATCTCCTGAGCGCGATCCTCAAGGAGGACGGACAGGCCCACTGGTGCTGGAGCTGCGAGTGGAGCCGCCCCGGCCCGCCGCAGGAACCTTTCTGGCGGTTCGTGAAGAACCTCAACGCCTGCCGCCGGGCCAACCCGGAGTTCCTGCTCCGCGGGACCATGCAGAGGGATTTCTTCGACGTGTCGGGGAACACGGCCGCCGAATTCGACCTGCAGGGCAAAGAAAAGGAATACCCCGCCTTCTGTCACAGTTCGTGGCGGGCGGGAAACGGGAAAAGGGCCCTCTTCGCCGCCAATTATCTCGACCGGGAACAGCCCCTCGTCATCGACGGCAAGAGGTACGTGCTTCCCCCCTGTTCGGCGCTGAAGCTCGACCCCGAAAACGGCGAAACCGCCCTTTACGGGGAGTGACGCCCCTTTTCAGTTCCGGCGCGAAAGAACTCTTTTCTCGTAGTCCCGGAGGACCTGGAGGACCTGGAAATCGTCGGGTACGCCCGAGCGGTCCAGAAATTCCTGCCACACGGCCCCCCAGGGCAGCGTGCGGGCCGCCTCCTGAGCCGCGAGGCGGGCGGTGTAGTCCAGCTTCTTTTCCGCCTCGGCGCTTTCCTTGGGCTCCAGCAGGGCGATGAGAAGCGCCTTCCTGAAATCCCTGGCCCCGATGACCCACGCCGCCAGACGGTTGATGCTGGCGTCGAAATAATCCAGCATGTAGTGGATCTTCGTCCCCTTGCTCGCGGCGAGACTCTCTCTTGCGAGGGCGAGAAGTTCATCGTTGAGGGTCGTCACGTGGTCGCTGTCCCACCGGACGCCCCGGCTCACGTGGAGCAGCACTTCGTCCAGCATGCAGAAGTAGGCCGAAAGTTTGTCCGAAACCACCTCGGTGGGGTGAAAATGGCCCGTGTCGAAACAGCACATTTTCCCTCTCGTCGCCGCGTAGAGCAGGTAGAATTCGTGGGAGCCCACGGTACAGCTTTCGACGCCGATGCCGAAAAGTTTGGCCTCCACGGCGTCCCGTTCGTACTTTTCCGAAAAACGGGGCTCGAAGCAGGCGTCCAGCGAAGCCATCAGGCGTTTCCGCGCCGCCATGCGGTCGGCGGGGGTGTCCTTGAAGCCGTCGGGAGCCCAGAAGTTGACCACCGAAGGCGTCCCCAGGGCCTTGCCGAAGGCCGCGCCGATCTCCCGGCAGCGCAGGCCGTGATTGATCCAGAACTCCCGGATGCCCCGGTCGGGATGGGCGAGGGAAAGGTTGTTGTCCAGCTTGGGGTGGCCGTAGAAAGCCGGAGCGATGTCGAGACCGATCTTCTTCGACTTGGCCCAGCCGAGCCAGCCGGAAAAGTTCTCGATGGTGAAGGCGTCCCGATCCACGCCGGGGAACATCTTGTCCACCTCGTGCCCCTGCAACCCCACCCGGTGGCGGCCGGGAAGCAAAGCGAGCGTGTAGTCCAGATCGGCCATGAGTTCGGCGGCGGTGCGGGCGCAGCCGGGGTAGTTCCCCGTCACCTGACAGCCTCCCGTCAAAGCGTTGCCGCTCTGCTCGAACCCGGTGACGTCGTCCCCCTGCCAGGCGTGGATGCCGATCTCGATGGCCTGCAGAGTTGCAAGGGCCTTTTCGGTGTCCACCCCGCGGGCGGCGTAAAGTTCCGATGCCAGCTGATAAAACTTGCCGTTCTTCTTCATGACTGCTCTCCTTCATTTGTTGTGTCGTAAATCTTTGTTCCGAATCTCACCGGCCCCCAAAGGCCGCCGCAGAGGGATTCCTTTTCGAAGGCCCGCTGCCGCTCCTCGTAGGGGGACTCAGGGGGAAAATCCCGGACGATGCGCTCCCGGACGCCCGGCGCGGCCAGCGCATTGGCCAACGTGTTGCCGACGGTCACTTCCAGACGATTGCGCCCCCGCTTCAGCGCAGGCGTCAGATCGAAGCGGAAGGGGGAACGGAAAAGGCTCCCCAGCTCCCGCCCGTTCAGCTTCACCGAAGCGCAGAAGCAGACTTTCCCCAGGTCGAGCCACAACGAGCGGCGCTCCGTGGTGAAGCTGCAGGAGTACACGGCGTCGCCGCTGAAATCCGCCCCGAGGAAGGGGGCCCACTCCCCCAGCTCCGCCGGACGGGCCTTCCCCCTGCAGCGGCGGATCTCGATCTCCTCCGCGCCGATGACATGCCGGACGAGGGGCTTGAGACGCCACTCGAGGGCGGGAGCAACCTCCTCCCAGCGGAACGCGGGGAGTTGGCGGCGGCCCTTCGCCCCCGTGACGAAAAGGGCGCTCCCGAAGGGCTCGAAGTGCCACTCGAAGACCGCTCCGGGCAGGGAACAGTCCCCGCTCCCCCAGGGATCCCGGAAGAGGGCCGGAGCCCGATCGAGGGTGAGAGTCACGTCGAGGGGGGACTCGCTTTCGTTGACGCAGAAGTAGATCGACCGCCGGCCAACGACCCTCTTGCTCACCAGGAGCTGAGGCGCTGGGGGCGAACACTTGAGCAGGGGGCGGGGCGAAGCGGAGCGGAAACGCTTCACCGCCGCCGCCGCTTCCGGGGCCATGAACTTCGTTTCGGGCACGATGAGGCTCGAATAGGCCATCTTGCCGATGACGAGTTTCCCGTCTTCGATGACGGCCCGGCTCAGCGCGTCGTCGTCCGCAAAGTCGAAATCGCACTGGCGCGCCAGCAGTTCCGCCGCCGTCTTTTCCCGGAGCCGGGCGCTTGCGGTGCGGTAAGGCTCCCCGGCCCACGCGGAACGCTGGTCGAAATAAACGACCGTATCGACTTCGGGCTTCCCCGAGGTCACGGCCTTGGCGACCCTTTCGCAGTAGGCGTGGAAGGAAGCGCTGTACTTCCACAGGGGATCCGCCGGGCCGAAGTGGGGGCGGCAGCCGAGGAGGAACTGCTTCCTGTTGGTCAAGGCGATCTTGCTCAAAACCAGCAGATCGACGCCCCGGACCAGCATGTAGTCGGCGAGAAAACAGCGCTGTTCGGGGGTGACGCCGTTTCCGTAGACGGCGAAAAGTTCCCCCAAGACGTGCTTCCGCCCCGCCTGACGGGCGACGGATGAGGCGTATTTGGGGAAGATCCGGTTCGCCCCGCCGGGGAAAACCTGCCGCCAGATGGCGTCCACGCCGGGAAGGTCCATCTGCCGCAGACTCCGCATGATGTGGCCGTGACCGTGAGGAAGCCGCTCCGGCTCGTCCTCCCCGCCGAAGTGGCCGCCGGAAAGGATATGATGGGCCCGGCACCACCTCTTCACGGGGGCGAGGAACCGCTCGACGAAAAGCTGAGAAAGCAGATCGTGATAGTCTATGCTCACTCGAGGAGGAGCCGTCTCCGCGATCAGCTGCGGAATCCACGGGGCGAGCTCATACCCTTTCCGCTTCAGGAAGGTCTCCGCGAGGTCGGGAGCCCAGGCGATGCGCAGATCCTTCCAGCAGGAAGGGATGCGGGGCTCGTCCATGAAGGCGAAACCGATCTGACGCCCGAAAAGACCGGGGAAACGGCGGTAGAAGCGTTCGTGGGTGAGTTCGAGGAATTTTGCCGCCGGGCCGGAAACGAGCAGATTGGGAAGGGGGGCCGCCTTTTCCGGCGTGAAAGGTTCGACCTGTTCCCCCTCGGGCGTCCGATAGCGGGGAGCCCACTCTTCCGGGTGGGCGGCCCGGACCCGGCCCCCCGCGCTGCCGGAAGGCCAGCCCGCCTCGTCGTAGAAACAGCAGCTCATGCCGAGGCGGGCACACTCCCGGTAGATGACCTCGAAGCGATCCAGATAGGCGTCGCTCAGGTACTCCGGGCTCATGTCCGACGGCATGGTCTCGGGGCGGAATTCCGGGGGCCAGGGGTGGGGGCAGACGCCCTTCACCCCGCGCTTCCTCATTTCCCGGAGCTGGCGGCGGAGTTCCGACGGCTCAAGCTTCGTGTTGAGATACCAGAAGTAGATCGGTGAGGCGAACTTGTTCATCTTTTTTTCAGTCTTGTCCTTTCGGGGTAATATAGCACCGCTCCGGCGTTTTTTCAAGCCGGAAAAGGACAACTTCGGGATGGGAAACGGCGCTTACAGCGAGTAATTGTTGGGATATCCCTGCCGCAGGAGATCCCGGCTCAGGGAGCCCGTGGCCTTGGCCCAGTCCATGCGCATGACCTTGTCCACGTGGCCGTCCAGATAGGCCCCGTTCATGAACTGCCCGGCGAGACAGCTGTGCTGGTTGGCCTCCTTCAGCCGGACCACTCCCGTGCCGTGGCGGGTGCCGAGGGAACTTCCTCCCGTCCCGATGGCGTAGAAGCTGGGGGAGATCCGGGAGGTGCCGTCCATGATGGTCAGGGCGATGCCGGGTTTGGTGATCTGGCTCAGTTTCCGGTTGCGGTAGGTGGCGTGATCGAAACTAACCCCGCACATCATGCCGTTGAGGGCGTAATGGCCGAAGGCGAAGCCGCCGCTGGAGGAGGTCCCCTGAACGACGGGTTCGTTGGGGCACTCGAAGACCTTGTAGTAGACGCCGTAGGAGGAAAATCCCTTTTCCGGATCCTTCATGCCGCAGATCAGCTGGGCCACGAAGCTCGACCACGGATAACGGGCGACGCCGGAGGCGCTGTACATGTACCCCGCGGCCATCCAGCCTTCGTTGCCGTCGGTGTACATCTGGTAGCCCTGGATGAGCTGTTTCACGTTGCCGGTGCAGTTGACCGCTTTGGCGGTGTTCCGGGCCTGCTGCAAGGCGGGCATCAGCATGGCGGCGAGGATGGCGATGATGGCGATGACCACCAGGAGTTCGATGAGCGTGAAATGTCTTTCTTTCATTTTTCAGGTCCTTCCGTATATTTTCAACGTTTTTCCGGTGTTGTTTCCATGAGCCAGGTGCAGGGCTCCCCGGCCTTCAGAGTGAACTTTGCCGCATCCTTGCAGATGACTTTCCCCGTGAAGCGGTCCGTGACCGTCTTCGCCTTGAAGGGGAGCGTCACTTCGACTTCGCCCTTCTGGCTCAAGCGGCCTTTCATGATCCGGCTTTCCCACGGGATGTTGGTGTTTTTGCCGCTGAAGACCATGAGGAGCCGGGAGTTGCGCTTCACCATGAAACCGGGCTCGGTGTAAGCGTGGCATCCCGCCTTTTTCAGCAAGGCGGCCCAGACGGCGGGCTCGTTGACGGGGAGCCCGGCAAAAACGGAGACGCCGCCCTCGGGCAGGACCTTCCGGACCAGCGCGCCGGAGTTGTCGTCGGCGTAACGCCCGAGGACTTCAGCCTTGGGGTCATGCGCGGAGACCCGCGGAGACTCCCTGTAGGCGGCGGAGAGCCCGAAAAGCCGCATGGTTCCGCCGTCGGTCAGCTTGACGGCGAAAGGTTTGGGCGAATCCGCATACTTGAGGTCGATCCCCGTGAGCTCCTTCATGGCCTTGTCGGAATACCCCTCCGGAGCCAGCAGACCGGGCGCGTAGTTCCAGATGGCGGTGACGCCGCTGCGGCGGAGCTTTTTCAGCAGCGCTTTCCGCTGAACGGGGGTGATCTCGAACTGGTTGAGGAAGATCACCGCCTTGTAGGGATGCTTCGACTCGAGATAATCTTCGAGGGCCATAAGGTCGTAGGGGACGCCCGAGAAGTTCAGCGTCTGCAGGGGAAAGGTGAGCAAGGCGTCCGAGAAGGGGAAGGTCTTCCCGTAGAAGGGGTGGCCCTGCTTCCAGATCTGATTCGGGTCCATGATGACGGCCGCGTCGCAGTTCTGCGCGGGCGGTGCTTTGAAAAGGTCCCGCCAGATCTTTACCCCCTGCGTCATGGGGCCCAGTGCTTCGGGGCAATCGAACCATTTTTTCCTCGTGCCGAAGTCGGGGGCTTCGTAGCCGCATCCGTAGAAGAAGGTGTTGCCGATGAGCTTTTGGAAGGTGGCCCGCGTCTCCTCCGGGGTGCGGCAGAGCCATTGCACTTCCGCTTCGCCTTTGCCTTTGTGGGTCCGGATGTCCCCCTCGATCATGCTCAGTTTGCCGTACCGACGGAAGACGCTGAAAAGGTGCCGGGGCAACCCGTCGGTCAGGTTGTAGCCCCGGGTGGTGGCCCAGAGATAGTCGATGCAAGGCGACTTGAGGACCTTCTCGAAGAAGGCGGTGGAGCCTTCCGGCTCGTAGCTCAAGATCGTGTAGCCGTAGTAGCTCCCCACCAGCCGGCCGGGAAGGGCCTCCTTGGCGGCCTTGCCTTTGGCGATCAGGTAGTCGGCGTACTCGTTGTGATAGGTTTCGTAGTAGTCGAGGACCCGGCGGTCACGCACGTCGCCGGGATTTTTCAGGTAGTTCCCGGAACCGGGCCGTTGTTCCCTGTCGGGGACCTGAGCCGTGTCGAGCGTGACGGCGGGGTCGTTCCACGCCTTGCGGAGCGCGGCGTCGGTCTTGTATTTCCGCTTGAGGAAACGGCGGAAGGCCTCGGTCATCCGTTTCCCCGTGTCGGGCATGGCGTGACAGCCCCAGAGCATCCCGTCGCTGGAGCCTCCCTGGGCGAGATGGATCCCGATGATCCGCCGTCCCCAGGGCTGTTTGCGCACGCAGGCCCCGAGAGCCTTGAGCATCCGGGCGGTCTCCTGCCGGTAGGCTTCCGACGCCACCGAGGGGGCGACCACGTTGGCGTGAAAATCTCCCGCGCTCCGCCGGTCGTTCTTGATGGCGTAGCCCACCAGCTCATCGGGATTTTTCGCCATCCACTCCTTGGGGGGAAGACCTGCCACGCCGATGAAGATCCGCGCCTCGGGAGCCTGGGCGAGTATGCGCCGGATCCCCAGATCGAACTCCGTGAAATCATAGTTCCCGGAACCGCTGTAAAAGGCTTCGATGTAGAAGCCCGTCTTGTAAATGGAGACGCCTGCCTGCGCCGTGTGACGGATGGCCGCATCCTGATGCGGGGAAGGCATGAAGTGGACGCCGCTCAAAATTTGGGGCGGAAGCACCCGGCCGTCGACGGAGATGCCGGGCACCGTGCCGTGGTAGACGATCCTGCAGTCGGGATCGGCGGGCTCCTTCAGCAGCCGCTTTTCGGGAAACCCGGCGGTCATCTTCGCCGCGTAGCGTTCATACTCTTCTGGTGTGCAGTAAATTTTTGCGGTGTTCCCGTAGGTGCTCCACGGGGTCATGAGGGCGTCGCCCTGCTCCCACGCAAGGCTCCACGCCGAAGCGTCGAACGACGCCGCGTTCCATCCCGCTGCTTCAGTGCCGCTCGCCTTGAACTGCTCCGCGGAGCTCATCAAGGGGACCTTGCGGCCGTCGGCGTACTCGATTTCTCCCCGGAGCATGATGCCGAAACAACCCACCTTGTTCCGCTCCAGCCGGACGGCCAGCACGTTCTTCCCCGGCTTCAGCAACGCGCCGATCTCCAAACCGCTGCCCTTCACGTGGCCCCGGTACTTCTGCAGGGACGGCCACGGACGCACGTGGAGCGGCTTGCCGTTGAGGAAGATCTGCCCCCTTTTATCCCAGAAGGCGTAAAACCAGGCCCGTTTGACGGGCCCTTTCACCTCGAATTCGTTCCGCAGAAAGGCCGTCATGGGGGGATTGTTCCGGGGCTCGCTCCACAGCCAGCGGGCCTTGGAGATGAATTCCCCGTGAAGGACTCCCGTCAGCATCAGCGCCGCCGCCAGCAGAAAACTTTTTTTCATCATCGCAAGTCTCCGTAAAAAAACTTCGTTTCGCTATAATATATGACTTCAAGGGCTTTTCCGCAATAGGAAAAAAAGAGCAATAACAGAAAAAAACGACTTTTCCTGTGGGCCGGGGAAACTGTGAACACTATGAATACTGTGAGAGCGGGATCTTTCACCACCGCCCGATGCACCCGGCGCGCGACACTCAGCGTCTTTCGAAAAATATCCTATCCTTGCTTGACAGCGGGAAAAATGTGATGTATGTTAATGATATGGAAAAGATCCGCCAGCTGACCATCCAGAACAATTTCAAGAACTCCCCGGAGTTTCCGCTCCGGGGATTCTTCAACGTGCAGGTCGACATGGCGCCCCACCGGCAGGAGTTCACCGAGATCGTGTTCATCCTCCACCACCGGGCGGAGCACTACACGGAGCCGGAAGGCTGGGCTCCGCTCCGGCGGGGCGACGTGTGGATCATCCCGCCCGGCGGGGTCCACGGATTCCGGGACACCGCGAGAACCCTCGAGCTCTTCAATCTGCTTTTCGTCGCGGACAAGCTCCCCGCGCCGCTCCTCGACCTTTACACGCATCCGGGTTACAAACGGCTCTTTCTCCACCGGAGTTCGGAAGAGCTTCGGGATCCCTACCCGTATTTGCACCTGACACCGGCGCAGACCGCCGAAATGGAGTCGCTGCTCAAGCTCTTCGCCGCCTTTTCCGGCAATCCGCCGGGGCAGTACGGGCTCTTCATGGCCATCGTCAGCAGTCTGTGCCGCCTGGCGGCCAAAGGGGACACGGGAGCGCTCCGCCCCTTCGACATCCGGAAGGTCCAGCACTACCTGCGGAAGAACTACGCCATGGAGATCACCGTCGACGACCTGTGCCGCCTGACCGCCTTGTCGGCCAGCGCGCTCCACCGCCACTTCCGCCGGGCCTTCGGCGTCTCGCCCATGAAGTACCTCTGCCGGGAACGGCTGGCGGCGGCCTGCCGTCTGCTGCTGGATTCCTCCCTCTCGGTCAAGGAGATCGCCCAGCTGACCGGCTTCGCGGACCCGGTCTACTTCATCCGGGTCTTCCGGGAAAACTGCGGCTGCACCCCCGGAGCCTACCGCCGCCGGAAGTGATTTTCCGGCGGCGGAACGTCCTGCGGGAACTTCAGAGCTCCGTGATGGAAACGTGGTCGACCCAGGCTTCGCCCGCGCCGAAGAACCAGACGTAGATCCAGGGCTTTTCAGGAAGCTTGGCCGGGGTCTTGAAATCCACCGCGATCCGGTGCCACGGCCGCGTCCCGGAAACGGGCGGGAAGGGTCTCATGCCGTTGTCCTTCCAGACCACCCGTGGAGCCACGCCGTTATTGAGACCGACCTTGATGTCTTTCGTGCGGACGAAGAGGGAGTAGCGGTATTTTTTATTGGGCTTGAGCCCCTTCGCTTCCTGGATGAGACCGATCTTGCCGCCGGTGCTCTTCATGTGGATGCTGCGGCCGCCGGTGATGAAGACCTTTTCATCCAGCTCCACGGGCTGATTTTTCAGGTTCTTTTTCTCCGAACGCCAGATGACCCAGGGCCCCAGCACATGAGTGCGCTTGATGGTGTTTTCGGTGAAATCGCCGTCGCGGACGATGGGGGGAGGCTCCGGCTTGAGCTTCAGGACGCCGTAACGCTCCACCTGATGGAAGGAACGTCCGGGGGTGGGGCTCCAGTGGTAGTAGTTCTCTTTGTAGTCCTTGCCCTGGACCATGCCGTTGAGGACCCGGTTGCGGGCGAAGTTCACCGGGAAGCCGTTTTTGTCGTAATTGCCCAGGGCTTTCCTGGAGACGGTGAATTCGGCGAACCAGCCTTTTTCCCATTTGCCCGCAGTGACCTTCACGCCGGTGAAGGGCCCGGTAAACTTGGACTGGTCGATGCCGAAGACGCAGTTCCGGGCCGTGGAATATCCCTTGCTGTTGGCCATGAAGTGGATGTAGTTTTTCCGGTCGCCGGAGGGATTGAGGAAAAGCTCCACCACGGAATCCCGGAAGAGATCCCAGGTCCCCGTGGGCGTGTAGTCGGCCTTGATCCTGTCGACGAAGGGCTCTTCACACTCGAAGCGGAAGACGAAAGCGTCCTTGTCCTCTTTCGCCGTCACGGTGGTGCTCACCTCGTTGCAGTCGATGTGGTAGGGCCGCAGGAAGACCTTCTCGTTCAAGGAGCAGTTCCAGTCCTGAATGGAATCCTGATTGCGGCGGAAAAGCTGTTCGGCCTCCTTGAGGGGCGTGAGCAGCTGTCTGCCCATGAAACGGCAGCGTTCGGCGGCTTCCTTGTCGGCGCCGCATTTCTTCGCCGCCGTGTCCACCAGTTTCGAGAGTTCCGCCAGCTTCCCGGGCGAGTAGATGGAGTTCCAGAGTTCGATGTCCACCGGGATCCGGGTCAGGGGGCCGATGGGGGAGTCCATGGTGTCGCCCACCACCTTGTCGCACCAGAGCCGTTCCAGCTCGTCGTAGACCTTGCGCATTTCGGGGGCCCCCTTGCCGAACATGCGCGTGAAGTGTTCGTCGAGGACCGCCTTCACGTCCACGCAGTTGTCCCACGCCACCCGCAGGAAGATATAGCAGTTGAGGTAGCCGAAGATCCAGTAATCGGTCTCGCACTCGAGCAGCGCGCCGTTGATCCGGTCGGAACGCTCCTTGTACCAGTTGCCGATGCGGTTGTGGGCCAGAGCCGGGATGCCGGGGATGGCCTTGCGCATATGCTTGCCGGGATAGGTCCAGATGAAGACCTTGCTCTTGAGCTTTTTGCACCAGTCGTTGAGGTACTTGTCCCCTTTCTTCATGCTGTCGGGGTTGGCGGTCCCCCCGGTCACGGCCAGCTGCACCAGCAGATTGTCGGGGAGTTCGATGTCGGGGACGCTGTTGTAGGGGCTGTAGGCCATCATGGCCACGGCGCCGTTGTACTCCGCGGCCACCTTGGCGATGTCGGCCACGTAGGACCAGACCTTGTTGCAGATGGCCTGAGTCGATTCCGGTTTCCTGGTGTAGGTGCGCTCTCCGGGAGCGATCTTCGCGCACTCGGGGCAGCAGCACCAGTAGAGGTAATCGCCGGGCATGACGCCGAAAAATTTCCCCGTGCGGAAGGAGCCGGCCAGGACCCAGTGCCAGCCGTGCTTGCCGCCGTTGACCCGGATGTCCCGGAGGGCGGGATCCTTGCCCTCGAAGAAGACCCGTGCGTCCTTCTTGACCTCTTCGGCGAATTTGCTCGAGAAGCAGAAGTGTTCCGTGCAGACCAGTTCCGGGGTGTTGTAGCGCTTGCCCGAAGGCATGAGGGCGAAGTATTCGGGATGCGTCTTGCCGAAACGCCGGGTCATCCCCAGCTGGCCGATGGAGTGGATCAGGGGATAGAGCACGTTGCCGTCGCGCCAGCGGTATTTCTGCAGGGCGCCGCCGGACATTTTCCCGCCGCCTTCATAAAATTTCCTGTCTTCGAACCATTTGCCCTTGCCCGTGACCAGATGGCGGTAGACATAGTCCGGACGGTCCACGATGCGGATCTTTTCGGGCAGGACGAGCCCGGTTCCCCTGGGAATGAGCGTGCCGTACTTGCCGGGGAAGTAGTACCGGACATTGCAGAAGCGCTCCAGAAAGTCGTAAGCGCCGAAGACGGTGCTGCGCTCTCTGGTGTTTTCGGCTCCGGCGATGTAGAGATGATTGCCGGAGCGGAGCATGACGAAACCCTCCTGCGGGATCATGTCGTCGGTGATGCCCGCGGCCTTGGCCAGGGGACCGTTGCCGAGGATGATGTTGAGGGCGTTTTTGTCGGGCGCCGCGACCTCGGTGACGGCAAAGCCGCAGATCCGCGTCAGGGCGTAACACAGTTCCTGCGAGGCGAGAGCGGTGTTGTCGCTCTTCACGTCCCGGACGACGGCGACGGCTCCGATCTTCCGGGGCGTCCCGGAAACGGCGATGCTCCGGGCGGGCCGCTTGAAGTCGTACCCGGAGAGCAATGCGGTGCAGATCAGCGCCGCGGTCAGCAGTGATTTTTTCATTGAGTGTTTCCTTATTTTGACGGATTACCGAGTTTTTCCGCGACAGACGGCGCTCAGCGGTTGAAGGCCGCGACCACGGCGGCGGTCTGGTCCGTGGGCCAGGGCCACCAGAAGCAGTTGCGGTCGGACCTGTTCCAGCGGCCGCTGAAGGGAATGGCGCCGTTGGCAACGGCTTTCACGTGGCCGTCGAAAAAGGTGATGTTCGCCGTGTTGTTGTGGCGTATGTAGACGCCCGCCTGGGACCCCGCTCTGTTGCCGCCGTACCAGAAACCGTTGATGGCGGTGTGGGAAGTTTCGGCGATGAGAGCGCTTCTGGAAGGCTTGACCACCCGGGACATACGGATGGAATAACTGCCGATGCACTGACTCATGAGGAGCGAGAAACTGCTCCCCCCCACCGCGAGTTCCGTCGGCGTATGGGCGGGGCAGGCCAGTTTGCTCTTGTGGACTTTGTTCTGGCTCTCCCTGAACCAGCTGCCCAGATAGGCCGGGGAGTCATGCCCCAGATAGACGGCCAGAAGTCCCCTTTTGCCGACGCCGTTGACCGGCTGGCCGATGGCCCAGCCGCCGGTGGAAATGCCGTAGGCGCCGCCCGGTCCGGCGTTCCAGATGTTGAAGAACCATTCGTGATTGTCGGCGAGATACTGATTGACCGCAAGGCCCAGTTCCTTGAAGTTGTTGAGGCAGCTGGTGGCCTTGGCCCGCTCCCTTGCCTGCTGCAGTGCGGGCAGGAGCATGGAGGCGAGGATGGCGATGATGGCGATGACCACCAGCAGTTCGATGAGCGTGAAGGCTTTTCTTTTCATGAAACGGATCCCCTTTCTTCGTGCGGCCGGATGACCGCAGGCATGGTTTCGGAAAAAAACGTATCGTCAGGTCCGGCTTTGCAGCCGCAGCTTTCGCCGCAGTGGAAGTGGACGGGCATTCTGATGGAGGCGGGCAAGTCCGGGTCCTTCATGCGGGCGAGGAGCAGATCCACGGCCGCTTCGGCGATCTCACGCGGATCCGCCCGCATGGTGGTGATGGCGGGCGTGGTGTATTCGGTGAAGGCCATGCCGTCGAAGCCGGTGATCGCCGCATCCTCCGGGACCCGGATCCCGTGATCCTGGAGCAGACGGCTCAGCCGGGCGGCGATGTAGTCGTTGGTGCAGATGAAGGCGGTCACGCCGGAACGGGCGGAATCGAGTATTTCGCCGACGACGGAAGGATTGCGGAAGAATTCCAGAAGCCGGAGCGAAGTCTTTTCCCCCGACTCCGCCAGAGCTTCCTGGACGCCCGCGAATTTGGTGGCGTTGGAGCAGAGCCGGTCGGTCAGGAAGGCGAAGGTCCGGTGGCCGTGTCCCAGCAGATGCGAGGCGAGGAAGGCGCTCCCGGAACGCAGTTCCTCGGTGATGTCGGGGGAGTTGCGGACCTCCACGCCCGCATGGACCTGGGGGATCCGGAACATGGAGCGGTCGAAGTCGAAGTCGATGAAGAAGCAGATGAGCGCGTCGATATTGCGGGCCAGCAGGTCCAGATAACGCTCCCGCAGGTCCGCATTGTCCCGGGCGGGGACGGTGAAGCACTCCAGCTTGTGCTCCCGGAGAAGGCAGTTGATGTGATTCAGCGCCTCGTTCTGAAGCGCGGAAATGCTTCTGCCGGTGAAGACCGCCACCGTGTTGCTCTTCTTGCCCCTGAGCAGCCGGGCGGCCTGATTGGGATGGTAGTCCAGTTCGTCGGCGATCCGCAGGATCCTGTCCCGCGTCTCTTCGGAAACGCGGCAGTTGCCCCGGTTGTTCAGCACGGCGGAAACCGCCGGCTGGGAAACTCCGGCGGCTCTGGCCACATCTTTCATGGTAGAGGGCATGAAGAGTTCCTCGAAACCGACTTGATTATTCGTATTATCAACTTTAATATATCACCCCGTGAAAATTTTGTCAAGGGGCTTTCCCGAAAAAATTTCGGGAGGGGGAGGCCCCTCCCGGAATACCTTCAGAACTTGACCAGCGTGTCGATTTTCACGGGCAGGCCCGTCCGCATGGATTCGTTGCCGGCGATGCCCACGAGGATGGACTTCGCCCCGTCGATGTTGTCCGCGGCCAGCCCCAGCGGATCCTCCTTCACGCCGCGGAAAAGGTGCTGCAGGATCAGTTCGTCCCCGCCGCCGTGGTCGGCGTCGGCGGCCACTTCGGGGTAGTCGATGATCCAGGGCTTCCCCCAATGGGGCTGGAAGAGGATCTCCGGGACCAGATCGGCCCGCTCCGGCTCCAGCGGCCGGGCGCCGGGGCAGTCCACGGGGAGATACTCCTGTCTGGTCTTTTCCTTGTAGGCGGAAACCTCGACGGCGGTGACTTCGAGCCGTCCCTTCGTGCCGTTGAAGGTCACCTTGTAGCCTTCCCACGGGGAGTGGGCGTTGAGGGAATAGGTGAGGATGGCCTTGTTTTTGTAGCGGACCATGACCCCCATGTTGTCCTCGATGCTGATGCCGTCGCCGAAGACGTTCAGGTCGCGGTAGTAGTTGTCCTCCTCTTCGGAGCCGAAGTAGATGTTGTCGAAGACATCCTTCCAGTGGGGATCCTGAGGCCCGGTGTAGGCGAAGGGGTCCGCCGCCGCCGCGGGCACGTTCCGGGTGCGGTAATAACGGTAGTCGATGCCCCTTGATTCGGCGTTGATCCGGCCGTAGAAGCGGAGCGCCCCCATGGCGAAGACCGTTTCCGGCTGGGTGTCGAGCCACCAGTTCACCAGATCGAAGTGGTGGGTGGACTTGTGGACCAGCAGTCCGCCGCTGTTGAGCTTGTCCCGGTGCCAGCGGCGGAAATAGTCCGCCCCGTGGGAGGTGCTCAGGGACCATTCGAAGTGGACGCTCGTGATGGTCCCGACCAGCCCGCTCCGGATGATCTCCTTGACCTTGGTGTTCCGGGGGGCGTAGCGGTAGTTGAAGGCCACGGTCACCTTGCGCCCGGTGCGTTTCCGCGTGTCGATGATCTCCTGACACTTTTCGGCGTCGATGGTCATGGGCTTCTCGGTGATGACGTCGCACCCCAGTTCCATGGCCCGGCAGATGTAGTAATGGTGGGTCCGGTCGATGGAAGTGACGATCACCGTGTCGGGCTTCTGCTCCGCGATCATGCGGTCGAAGTCGGCGGCCTTGTAGGCGGGCACGGGACCGAAGTGGTATTTTTCGCCCAGATACCGGTTCCAGTAGTCCATGCGGTGCTGATTGGTGTCGCAGATGGCGCAGAGTTCTCCTGCGTCCGCGTGTTTTCCCGCCAGGGCGGTAAGGTACATCCAGGCCCGCTGGCCCGTTCCCACATGGACGTAACGTTTCCTGTCGCTCATGATGCTTCGTGCCTCCTTCCCTTTACCGTGCTTCGAGGAATCCCCGGACGGCGGCGGCCTGTTCGGGCCACTTCAAAATTTCCCGGTCGCCGAGGATGACGAGGCCGTCGATCTTCTTTTCCGCGAGCAGGGCGCGGGCCCCTTCGAGCTGGTGGAGCAGAAGTTCGATCAGAGCGCCCGCGTCGGCGGTGCCGTAATCGTGGAGGAAGAGGCCCATGAGAAGCTTCTTGCCGGGAAAGTTGGCCCGGCAGAGTTCCACGTTCTTTTCCACATCCAGCAGTTCCTCCTGATGCCAGTGCCAGAGGTTGACCCCGTCGAGGTAGGGCTGGATGCCGGAAAAGTCCTTCTTGCCCAGTTCATGGCAGTAGACCACGCCGAAAAGCTGCAGCGCCGGATTGTGCTTTTTCAAGTTGGCGCTCACGGTGGCGACCTGTTTGACCTTCTCGGGGGTGACGGACTGGAGCCCCGAGGTCATGTCATCCATCATGCCGCCCGCGACGCAGGGGAATTTCAGGGAAAGGCGGCTCAGGTTTTCGGCGCATTCGGCGTCCGTTTCGGGCTGCTGGCCGGGGGCCCGGCAGGTGGTGGTGACCATGGCCAGCACCTTCTTCATGCCCGCGTGGAGCGCGATCATCTCTTCGGAAGTGCGCCCGTAGACGTAGACGCCGTTGGGGGCGTCGAAGTACTTCGCCGTGCGCACGAGGGTGTCCGGCAGGGGGGAGCCGCCCCACTGCGGCGTGGGGCCGCCCCAGAGCCACAATTTGTCCGCGGGGATGGGCACGCCCCGGTCGAAGGCGGGCTTCGCGGCCAGTTCCTCCCGGACCGCCTCGGCGAAGGCGGCGTATTCGGGAGCGATCTGGGCGCAGTATTCCTCCGAAACGGCCAGACGCGCCGGATCTTCGATGCGGCACCGTTCCCGGTAGCCGGGAGCGGCGGTCTCGCCCAGTCCGATCCGCATGAGTTCGTGGAGTTCCTTCTGACGGCCGTAGAGCCGTTCCCGTGCTTCCTGCAGTTTCGACATTTTCCTTCCCTTTCGTCGTATCGTCAAGAATTTCCTGTTGTGTGATATTATACCACGGCTTCCGCCTCTTTGAAATGTCAAAAACGGGAAAAAGATGTCAAAATGACCCAAAAGCCGTTTTTTTCAGTCCGGATCTCCCGGCACCGCCGCGCCGCCGCTTTTGACGAAGCGGGCGGGCGACATGCCGAAGAAGAGTTTGAAACTCTTGGAAAAGTGGTAGCGGTCGGCAAAGCCGAGAAGCGAGGCAGTCTCCTTGATGGAACGCCCCTCGGTCAGGAGCAGCCGGACGGCGCACTCCATCTTCCGGTTCAGCAGCCATTTCTTCACGGGAAGCCCCGAGGAGGCGAGGAACTGCCGCTGGAGCGTGTTGACGCTGGTGCCGCAGCGCCGGGCCAGCTCCTCGCAGCTGAAAGTGCGGGAAAGGTCCTCCTCGAAGATATCCACCGCCTGTTCGAAGAAACTTTCCTCGTGCGACTCCTCTTTCATGGTGAAGAATTCTCCGGGCAGTTCCAGCAGGGCCGCGTTGACCGCGGCGGCGGCGGCGAAGCGGATCTTTTCCGGGGAAAAGCGGGGGAGATCCCGGCGGATCCCGGGCAGCAGGACATCCGCGCTGCGCAGCCGGATGACCCGGCGCCGTTCCGGCACGCAGGTCGCGCCGAAGGTGAAATGCACGTAGAAGTGGGGGAAGGCTCCCTCGGCTCCCGTGGCGAAGGGGGTCCGGGGAGGGATGAGCACCGCCGTCTCCGGCTCGAGTTCGATTCTTTCCTCATGCGAAACGAGCCACGCTCCCGGTTCCGGGTTCCAGTAGAAGCGCCACGTGGGGGTCCCCGCGTGGCTGTACTGCCACGATCTCACCGCCGGTGCAAAGCCCGCGAGGACCACCCGCACGTCCGAACCGTTTTTGATTGAATTTGACATTTTTTTCCCGTTTTTGACATTTCAATACAGGGTTTCCCGGTGTATAATATACACAAACAACCCTTCATTGTCAAACCCGGAAACCGGAACAGAAAAAGAGGTGACTTTTATGGCAGAAACGATTTTGACATCTCAGGAATTCGACCGCAGAATGACCGCCGCGCAGGAGGTCGTGCGCAAAAACGGCCTCGACGCCATTCTCGTCTTTTCCACCGAATCCGAACCTGCGGCGGTGCGTTATTTTTCCGACTACTGGCCCAGTTTCGAGACGGCGGCGGTGCTGATCCCCGCGGCGGGGGCCCCCGCCCTCATCATCGGCCCGGAATCCCTGACCTTCGCCTCCAGCCGTTCCCGGATCGCGAAAATCATCCAGCTGATGGACTTCCGGGAATCCTCGCAGCCGGAGTACCCCGGCTCGACCCTGCCGAAATGGGAAGACGTGGTTACCGAGTACAAACTGAAAAGGATCGGCCTCTGCAACTGGTATCTTTTCCCCTACGTCATGATGACGGAGCTGGCCCGCGCCATGGGCGGTATCGGGAACGTGATCCCCGCGGACGCACTGATCCGGCCCCTCTTCATGAAAAAGAGCGCCGCCGAAGTGGCCTGCCTGCGGGCCTCCGCCCGAGCCTCCGAAGCGGGCTTCAAGGCCATCCTCGAGAACATCAGGCCCGGCATGACCGAGTCCGAGCTCTGCGGCATCGCCACCGCCGCCATGACCGCCGCCGGAGCTGAGTGCACCGGCTATCCCATCTGGTGCTGTTCCGGGCCCAATTCCGATCAGGCCATCAGCCGCCCCACCATGCGGAAGATCCGGTGCGGCGAGATCGTGCACTTTTCCATCGGGGCCAAGGTGGAGGGCTACAGCTCCAGCATCGGCCGCCCCGTGGTGCTGGGGCACTGCCCCGACGAGATCCGCAAATTCCTGCAGGTGGGGCTGGACGCCGCCAACATGACCTTCGACGTGATGCGCGCCGGGGTCAAGTCGGGGGATGCCGCGCGCAAGGTCCACGATTTCATCAAGGCTCAGGGCTATGGGGACGCCATCCTCTACGGTCCGGCCCACGGCTGCGGCCAGATGGAGTGCGAATACCCCTTCCTCGAAACCAGTTCCGAATACATGCTGGAAGCCGACATGACCTTCATGCAGGACATGTTCCTGCACCGGAAGGGCATGGGATTCCGCTGGGAGGACGGGCTGCTGGTGAAGGCCGCGGGGCCCGCCGAAATGCTTTCCAGCTACGGCCGCAAGATCAACATCATCTGAGCACAACCGGAAAGGGACTTTTCAAATGATCATCGATATCCACGGACACTTGGGCAACATCAACTTCAGCGAATTCTGGCAGGCGGATGCGGAAAAGCTGGTGCGGTATTTGAAGGAGTCGGGCACGTCGAAACTCTGCCTTTCCGCCTCGCGGGCCATCATGTACGACATTTTCGAGGGCAACGCCGAACTGGACGCGGTGCTCAAAAAATATGACGAATTCTACGGCTATGTCGTGGTCAGCCCCACCTTCCCGAAGACCGCAGAGGAGCTCCATTACCTCGCAGACAATCCGAAGTTCCGGGGCGTCAAGATCCACCCCGACTACCACGGCTACGACCTCTCGGTCCCCTCCAACTACCGTTTCGTGGACAAGATCGCCGACCGGACGCCCATGATGCTCTTCCACGTTTCCTGCATGCCGGGCACGGGATTCTCGCCCGCGGCGACGGTGGTTTCCATCGCGAAGAACCATCCGGAAACGAAGTTCGTCCTCGCCCACTGCGCCGGGCTCTACCAGAACGGCAACTACCCCTTCTTCCCCAACATGGACTCGCTGGAGCGGATCTGCGACGCGGGGCTGCCGGAAAACGTCTGGATCGACACCGCCCACTACCTCCTCTACGCCTACCAGACCGTCATGGCCAAGATGGTCCGTCTGGCCGGGCCCGAGCACGTGGTCTTCGGCACCGACTGCCCCCTGCAGGGCTCTCTGCAGATGCGCTTCGCCATCGAAGCGGTCAACGCCCTCGACGTCCCGCAGGCGGACAAGGATCTGATCCTCTGCCGCAACGCCGTCAGGATCCTCGGGCTTTGAAGCGCTTCACGGAGACCGGCAACATGAAAAGACTGTTTCTTCTGTTTGTTCTGTTCGCCGCCGCTTCCGTGATGGCCGAGCTGGTCATCGCCGAAAAGGGCGGTTCCCCTTATCAGATCGTGGTCCCCGAGAGCGGCGGGAACGCGCGGCTGGACCATTTCGTCCGGCTTGGCGGGAGCGTGCTCCGCACGGCTCTGCGCAAGGCCGCCGGGGCGGAGGTTCCCCTCGTCACCGAATCGAAGAAGCTCCCGGGGCGGCCCGCCATCTTCGTGGGAAGCACCGCCGCTTTGAAGAAGGCGGGGCTTTCCGCCGAAGGCTTTGTACCGTGGGAGTGCTCCATAAAAGTCATAGGCAAGGACATCTTCATCTACGGCCGGGACTGCCCCGCTCCGCTGAAAGAAATTTCCTCCCGTTATCTTTACTACACGGTCGGGAGTCTCAAAGGGTGCTGCACCTTTGCGGAAAAGTTCCTCAACACCCGCTTCGTGGGGCCCGTCATGAACAGCGACCGGGAAAACGACGGGGTCCGCACCCTGCCCCTCGGCAAAATCACCGTTCCCGACGGCTTTTCCTTCCGCCGCAAGCCCCGCTTCACCCTGCAGGGGGACAACGGCGGCATGCTTTACACCGTCGCGAACAACTTTCTTGCCGGTGCCGGGAACCGGTTCGACGTCCATTACATCGACAAGGTGATCCCCGTGGCGAAATACGCGAAAAGTCATCCCGAATACTTCGCCGTCATCAACGGCAAGCGCTACCTCCGGGCCGATATGCCTCAATACTGCATGAGCAATCCTGAAGTGCAAAGAATCGTCTTCGAGGATGCTTTGAAACGGGCCGACCGGGGGTACCCGGTGGTGGAGCTGGGCCAGCAGGACGGCTTCATCGGCTGCGAGTGCCCGAAATGCAAAGCGTGGTACGGGACCCCCGACTGGGGCGAAAAGATGTGGCTCTTCCAGCGGGACATCATGGCGAAGCTCCTCAAGGCCCGTCCCGGCATACAGGTGGGGATCGCCTGCTACGGCGTCACCCACTGCGTGCCGAAGAGCTTTACGAAATTCCCCGGCAAGGGGGTCTTCATCAACATCGCCCCGGCGCGGAGGGACCTGCTCGAAAAGTGGAAGAAGTTCAACATCGTCGGGATGAACGGCTGGGCCTACAACATGGGGGCTTACCTCGCCTGCGGCTTCTCCCCCGCCGACAGCTTCGAAAAACTGCGCCGCGAGGTGAAGATCCTCCGGAGCACCCCCGTGACCTCCCTCTACTTGTGCGGTTACATGACCTCCTTCGCCCTGAACGGGCCCTGGCTTTACGCCTGGGGCAAATTCATGGACGATCCCGACGCGGACGTGAAAGTCCTGCTCGGGGACTACTGCCGTTTCGCTTTCGGAGAAAAGGCCGCTCCCGGCTTCATCCGCTTCTTTTCCATCATCGACGAACGGATGCAAAAATTCCCTCTGATCCCCGGACAGGATTTCAACGACGTGGACGGGCGGAAACCCCGGCAGAGCGCTCTCAAACTCTGGCAGAACCGCTATCCGCCGCAAGTTTTGCGGGAGCTCTGCCGCCTCTTCGACGAAAGCGTCAAGCTCTGTGAGCCCGGCAACGGCATGCTGCCCCGGCTGAAGGTAGAGTTCGAGTACATGCGCCTTTCGGCGGCGGTCTGCAACGCCATCGCGGCCCTGGACCGGGAGAACACCCCCGAAAACCGGCGGATCCTGGCCGACGCGCTGGATAAGCGCAACGCCTTCATCGAAGCCCTGCCCGAGAGGAAACGGGACGGCTGGATCCCCGTGGGGTTCCAGAGCGCCACCAGGGCGCTGCTCCGGAAGGGCGGCTTCATGGCGGGCGTTTTCGGCGGGGCCTTCAACAGCGACCCGAAACTGCTGCGGGTGAACGCCCCCGAGACCGCCGCGGTCAAGGTCCGCGACTTCGACGACCCGGCGTGGGAAAAGGCCCCCCGCCTGAAACCCGTCCCCCTGAAAAACACCTTTCCGCTCCTCCCCGTTTCGTTCCGGATCGGATACACCGACAAGGCGCTGCTGTTGAAGCTGGAAGCTCCGGCGGACACCCCCGAGCCCGCCCCCGTGCCCCGTGACGACCTCAAGATCTGGCGCAACAGCACCTGGGAGATCTTCGTCGCAAGCGGCGAAAGCCGGCGGCAGTTCGCCTTCAACGCCGTGCCGGGGAGCGCCTTCGACGCGTGGATCTCGTCGGGAAACGTCTACATCCGCAAATGGCATGGGCCGTGGAGCCACCGGGACAAAGTCGACAACGGCGTCTGGCACTCACAGGTGACCATTCCCTTCTCCTGCTGCGGCAGGCTCTTCGAGGAAGGCATGCGTCTGCAGATGCAGTTCGCCTTTTCCACGCCGGAGGCGAAGGCGATCTACGCCTGGCACATCCCCCTTTCCGGGGCGCTGGCCGACCTGAACGGCTACGGCGGCGTCCGCTTCGGGAAGCGTCCGTCATCGCAGGATATCGACATCAACGGCGCTTTCGCCCGTCTGGATCAGCAGAAAAATCCCCTTTTCTGGCGGGTGACCGGCTTGAAGATGGAACTTATCCCCGTTATCCCCGGGAAGATGGGGAACGCCGTCAGACTTTCCGGGACGAGCCCGAAGGTCTCCGGGCTCCACGGGAGCAGGCGGATCTTCGTCGAACCCGATGAGGAACTGGAAGTTACCGTCTTCCTCAAAGGCAAAGGCGAAGTTTCCCTCGCGGGCCACTGGCGCAACAACGCCGGGCAGTGGGTGGAAAACGAAGGCACCCGCCCGATCCCCCTCACCGGCAATTTCACCGCGCTCCGCCATGTCTTCGCCCCCGGCCACCGGGTCCAGAAGGGGGCTGCTCATCTGACCTTGTCGGTCTATCTGCGGCAGCCCGGCGGCGAGATGGTGATCGCGTCCGTCGCCGCAAAATTGCGGAAAAAGGGGAAATGAACCGTTCGCAACACTGAAAACCAAGGGGTTTCTTATGAAAAAATCACTTCTTCTCATGGCGGCGGTCCTCTGCGCGGCAGCCGGCGCGGCGGAACTGGTCGTCGCCGACAACGGCAAGTCCGACTACCAGATCGTGGTCCCCGATCCGGGGACGAACAAGACCCTCGACAAGTACGTGGCGCTGGGCGGCGAGGTGATCCGGACCGCCTTGAAGAAGGCGGCGGGGGCCGACGTGCCGCTGGTCACGGAGTCGAAAAAGCTCCCCGGCAAGCCCGCCATCTACGTGGGCAACGTGAAGGCCCTCGCCAAGGCGGGACTTTCGTCGAAGGATTTCGAACTCTGGGAACACGCCGTCGCCGTGAAGGGCAAGGACATCTTCTGCTACGGCAAGGACCTGGGCAATCCCTTCAAGAAGAGCAACCTCTTCCCCGCCCTCAGATACCCCGATTACTTCATCCACTATGCCCCCGGTTCCCTGAAATCGGCCTGCACCTTCACGGAAAAGTTCCTCAACACCCGGTTCGTCATCCCCAAACACAACGCCTACGGCCAGCATGACGGGATCCGGACCCGGCCGCAGAAACGCATCGCCGTGCCGGAAAAGTTCTCCTGGCGCCGGAAGGCCCGGTTCCGCCAGATGTGCGACATGGGGGGGATCCTCTATTCGCTGGCCAACGACTTCTACTTCGGCTACGGCGAAGGCTACTCCGTCCACTACCACATTTCCGCCGTCCCGCAGGACAAGTATTTCCCCACCCATCCGGAGTATTTCGCGCTGCTCAACGGCAAGCGTTTCTATCACGAGGACACGCCCATCTACCCGGCCCGGCCCCAGTACTGCCTTTCCAACCCCGAGGTGCAGGATTTAATCTACAAGAACGCGCTCCTGCGGGCCGATCTGGGCTACAAGGTGGTGGAATTCGGCCAGACCGACGGCTTCATCGGCTGTCAGTGCGAACCCTGCAAGAAGATGTACAACACTTCGGACTGGGGCGAAAAACTCTGGCGGCTCCACGCCGACATGGCCGCCCGGCTCGAAAAGGACCGGCCCGGCGTCATCCCCGCCATCGCCTGCTACGGTCCCACCCACAAGGTGCCGCAGACTTTCAAGAAGTTCGCCACGAAAAAGATGATCATCGACGTGGCTCCGGCCACGAAGAAGCTCATCACCGAGTGGAAGAAATTCAACGTCACCGGCATGGCCGCGTGGACCTATTACTTCGGGAGCTACAAGGCCAGCAGCTACGCGCCTTCGGCTGACTTCGCCTTTCTGAAGAACGAACTCAAGTGGATGCGCACCACCCCCGTGACCTATCTCTACAACTGCGGGATCCGGGTGGCTCCGGCCCTCAACGGCCCCTGGGTCTACGCCTACGGCAAGTTCGGTCAGGATCCCGACCTGACCGCCGGGGAGCTGCTCAAGGACTACTGCCTCTTCGTCTACGGCGACAAGGCCGCGCCCGCCATGGAAAAGTTCTTCAAGCTCCTCGATGACCGTTCCCGGCTCGTTCCCGTGAACGGCGAGGTCGACTTCAACGACTTCGGGAAAAAGCGCCAGATGGCCGACGAAGTGTGGTATAAGCGGTACACTCCCGCCGTGCTGGCGGAACTCAAAAAACACTTTGCGGAAGCCGAGAAAGTCTGGATCGAGTCCGATCACACCAAAAGGTTGAGACTGGAGTTCGCCTATCTCTGTCTGACCGCCGACGTGAACAATGCCAGTTGTGTCCTCAAGGAGGCCAACTCCCGGGCCAACCGACTGCGTCTCGCCGACGCCATCGAAAAGCGTGAGGCCTTCCTCAACTCCCTCGCCGTCAGAAACGGCCGGGTACAGGAGGCCTTCGACTTTCCCCACATGAACAATCTCCGAGCGGGCGGCTCCATGGGCGGCCTTTTCGGCGGCGCCTTCAACAGCGATCCCCAGACCCTGCGTCAGGACAAGAAGAGTCTCGAACTGGTCAAGGTGAAGGACTTTTCCGATCCCGCGTGGGCGAAGATCCCCGCTCAGAAACTCATCCCCCTGAAAAAGACCTTCCCCGCCGCCGACGCCAGTTTCAAGGCCGCCTGCACGGACAAGGCGCTGCTCCTCGTCTGCGAAGCGCCCCTCGCCAAGGCCCCTGCCACTCCTGCGCCGCCCCGGGACAGCACCGCGCTGTGGCGTGACGCCGTCTGGGAAATCTTCGTCGCCAACGGCATCAACCGCTGCCAGCTGGTCTTCAGCGCCGCGCCCGGCTCCGCCTTCGATTCGTCGATCAACGCCAACAACAAGGCCAACGTGAAGTGGAGAGGCAACTGGAGCCACAAGGACACGGTCAAGGATGGCCGGTGGCGTTCCGAAGTGACGATCCCCCTGCGGGGAACGATCGGCAAGGTCCCCGCTCAGGGCGAACCGCTCCAGATGCAGGTCGCCTTTTCCACTCCCGGAGCGGCGGCCCTCTACGCTTGGAATCTGCCCCTTTCGGGAGCCTTTTCCGACATCACGGGCTTCGGGAACATCCGTTTCGGCGCCCGGCCCGCAGGAGAGCGGATCATCGACATCAACGGTGACTTCAGCAAGAGGAAGGTCTGGCTCGCCTCTCCCCCCAAGGTGAAGGTGGAATACATCGAGCTGAACGGCAAACCCGCCGTGAAATTCGGGTATGAGAAGCTCTCCTGGGGAGCCTTGCGCTGCGGCGTCATCACCCCCCTCGGGGACGATGAGGAAGCCGTCTTCACCGTGACGCTCCGGGGCAAGGGCAAGGGCTCCCTCGGCGTGGGCTGGCAGAACATCGCCGGACGCTTCGTCGTCAACGGTCACGGCGGCGTGAAGTTCGATCTTTCCGACAAGCCGCAGACTGTCACCAACGTCATCCGGCTCAGCCCCGTCGAAATACAGAAGGGCGCGGCGATCTTCTACCCCAACATCTTCATCGCCGCTCCGGGAGGAGAGGCCATCGTGGAGAAGGCCGAGCTGAAGATCCGCCTCAAACGCTGAACTTCGGCAAATTCCCCGACACGAAAGGGGACGGAAGGTTTTTTCGACCTCCCGTCCCCTCTTTTTATCCCCGCGTCGCCGGGAAAAACCGGATCACTTCCTCTTCATCGCGTGGTTGAAAGCGTCCATGTAGCACTGCCAGTCGCTCAAGAGGATGTTGTGCTTGCCTTCTCTCAGAAAGTAGCTCACGTCGGTGCCCACGGGGGTGTCCGGCGGGGGCGGCGTGGCGGACTTCAGGGGCTCCAGACCGTAGAGCTTGTAGACCGGCCCGGCGCTCCAGGTCGAGAGGTACTCGCCCCGGGGATCCGCCCACAGATCCTCCGTCGCGCTGTGGACC
>JAFSYV010000275.1 GCA_017443585.1 Lentisphaeria bacterium
CCCGCGGAGCCCACCTGACCGTTGATGATGAGGCCGCCGTAACCGCCCAGCCGTTCCCCTTCGGGACTGGGCAGGTAGCCCGCGTGGCGGTCCGCCCCCACCGAAAGCTGGATGAGGAAGGTCTGCTTCGCGTGGCTCCGGGCCTTGATGATCTGCCCGTAGTGGAGATAGAGCTCGAAGGGGTTGTTGGCGATGGCGATGTCCCCCAGCCGGACCACGTTCATGTCGAAGTGGAGATCGGGGGCGGCGTCCTGATCCCCGTAGCGGGCGATGACCGCCTTGGCGTTCTTGATGAGGACGAAGTGGTGCAGTTTGCTGTCGTAGGGACCGGGGCCGTCGAGCTTCTCGTTGGCGTGGGTCTCGGCGCAGAAAGCCTCGAAAGCGGGGGCCTCGGGCATGATGGCCTCGAGCCGGGCCAGCTCCTCTTTGGCCTTGCGGTAATCGGTGTAGGAGGCCCGGCGGCGGGGCAGCGTGACCTTGATGACCTCGGACTTCATCACGGGAGTGTACTCTGCCTTTTCCAGCTGAGCGCGCATGACCGCGTCCCGGAGCCGCTTGGCAAGCACGGGAACGCCGTCGGCGTGCCAGAAGTCAGGCTCGGTGGCGTAGTGGCGCACGAGGTCGCGGGGCGACTGGCACCCGGCGGGGCTGATCCAGTAGAGCATGTGGAAGTCGGGGCCGAAATCCTGTTTGAGCAGCTCGCGGGTGGCTCCGGCGAAGTCGGAGGAGACCTGATAGGTGGCCTCCATCACCTGCGAGGGGCAGGCCACGTTGAGGAAGAGCCCCGTTTTGTTCCCCTTTTCGTCGAGGGTGAAGAGCATATCCACGCCGGAGTCTTCGCCCGCTTCCATGGCGACGAAGTCCTTGCGGGTGGTGTCGCCGTACATTTCGGCGGTGCCGTCGGTGTAGGCGGCCCGGCGGCAGTGGCCGATGCGGGCGTAGTCGAAGGCGCGGGCGATGCCGCCCGGTTTCCGTTCACGCCACGCCTTGACCACGGCCTCCGCCATCCGGGGCAGGACGAACTGGACGTAGAGGTCGGGAGTGAGGGTCTCTTCGATCTTCTCGCCGCCCTCTTTCCACATGGCCTTGGCCGTGACGTTGACCGACGGCGCGGAGTGGGTGTGGATGGCGTTGACGAAGACGCGCGTGGTGTCGATGGCGGGTTCCAGCTTGGCCACTTCGGCCCGCAGGAGTTCGGTGAACTTGAGGGGGCAGCCCGCATTGTCCATGGTGCCGGAAATGAAGCACTCCTTCCCGGAGCTCACGGCGCAGACCACGAACTTCAAACGGGAGTGGATCCCCGTGGCGGTGCGTCCGTAGTACTGGCCGTAGAGGGCCACCTTGTACTTTTCCAGATCGGGCGTGATGTCGCACTCGGCCCAGCCGATGTAAAGTTTTTCGCTCATGATGAAAATTTCCTTTCTCTTCAGCCGAGGAGCTCTTTCTGAGTTTCGGCGATGGCTTCTTCGATCAGGTCCATGCCCCGCTGGGCCACCTCGTCGGGGGTGATGATGGGGGGGCTCATGCGCAGGATGTGTCCGGCGGGGACCCAGGCGAGCCCCTTGCGGAAGGCTTTCTGATACACCATCTTCCCGGCGGCGTCGAAGGGTTCTTTCGTCTTCTTGTCCTTGACGAGTTCGATGCCGAGGAGACACCCCTTGCAGCGGGTGTCGCCCACGATGGCGTATTTTTTCGTCCAATCGGCCATGCGTTTCTTGAAGAGCACTTCGAGGTGCTGGGCATGTTCGAGGAGCCCTTCCTCTTCGATGACCTCCAAGCTGGCCAGCGCGGCGGCGCAGGCCATGGGGTTGCCGCCGTAGCTGGTGGAGGCGCTGATCTTGTCAACCGCGTCGGCGTAAGGTTTCCGCACGGCCATGCAGGTGACGGGGAATCCGTTGCCGAAGCCCTTGCCCAGCGTGACCACGTCGGGGATCACGTTCCAGTGTTCGCAGCAGAGGATCTTCCCCGTGCGGCCCATGGAGGTCAGCACCTCGTCGGCGAAGAGGAGGATCCCCCGCTCGTCGCAGAACTTCCGGAGTTTGGGGAAGAAGTCGTCCGGGGGCATGATGCTGCCGCCCCAGCCCTGGATGGGCTCGAGGACGAAGGCCGCCACCTGATTGGTGGTGGATTCCCGGATGAAGGCGTCGTAGAATTCGAGGTACTTTTCGGTGTCGAGCGTCCCGTCCTCACGGGTCCACCAGGGGCGGTAGGTGTCGGGCCGGGGGACCATGTAGAAGCCGGAGGGCCGGGCGGGACCGGAAAACTTCGTCATCCGGGCGCAGCCGATGGAGTGTCCGCTCTTGCCGTGGAAGTCCATGAAGCAGGAGAGGAATTCATGCTTGCCCGTGGCGGCGCGGCAGGTGCGAAGACCGGCCTCCACCGCCGCCGTACCGCAGTCGTAGAGCTGGAAGCATTTCAAATCTCCGGGGAGCGTGGCCGCCAGTTTTTCCAGCAGCCGGACCTTGATCTCGGTGGTGAAGTCGTGGCAGTTCATGAGCTTCTTGGCGGAGGTGGCCACGGCTTCGGAGATCTTGGGGTGGCAGTGGCCGAGACTGGTCACGTAGATGCCGCTCGAAAAGTCGATGTACTGGTTGCCGTCGGCGTCTTCGAGCATGCACCCTTCGCCCCGTTCGAAAGCCACGGGGAAGAGGCGCACCTGACCGGAAAGGCCCCGGTAGTACTGCGCCGCCCGGCTGTGCAGTTCCCTGCTGCGGGGACCGGGGATCTCGGAGGTGACGAGGTGGGGGATCCTGGTGAGATCGAGCTGGTAGCGGGAGGGATCGTATTTACCCATGACACTTGTTCCTTTCTGTTGGGTTCTTTTCGAGAACGTTTGAAACGGTCGTCGGGGCTAAGATAACACCGCTTCCGCGCAAAAACAAGCCCGTTTCGCCGCCGGAAAAGGATTTTTTGCCCTTTTTATGTTAATTTTTAACATTCCGGCCTTGACTTTTGGTGAAAGAGCGAGTTTATTATGCCATGCACACACGGCAGAAAAAATTGCTGGAAACGCTCCAGAGGACCGGCTTCCTGGGCTTCGGCGAAGCGGCGGAACTGACCGGCGTCACCCCCATGACGATCCGGCGGGACGTCCGCAGTCTGGAGGAACGCCATCTGGTCATGGCGGTGAGGGGGGGCATGATCCCCCACCCCGCGGGCTACGAACCGGAAAACAGCCCGCTGCTCCTCAATCCGGAAAAGTTCGCGCTGGCGGAGGCCCTCTACACCGCGATCATGCCCGCGAAAAGCCTCTTCCTGAGCAGCGGATTCACCGTTCTGGCCTTCGCCAAGATCCTCGCCCGGCGGAGCCCTGCGGGTGTGTCGGTCGTCACCAATTCCCTCGCGGCGGCGGCGGCCCTCTTCCGCACACGGGTCCGGGTGACGCTGCTCGGGGGGACCTTGCGGCAGGAGTCCATGGACCTGGCGGGAGACATGGCCGACGGCAACATCCGCACCTGTCGGGTGGAGTGGCTGATCTCCGGCTGCGACGCCGCCTCGCCGGAGTTCGGCTTCTACACCACGGACCCGGAGCTTTCGCGCCTGGAGCAGCTTTCCATCGCCATCGCGGGCCGGGTGGCCATCATCACCGAAAAGAGCAAGTTCGCCCGCCGGGGCAAGGTCTGCTTCGCGCCCCCCGGCCAGGTGGACCTGCTGGTCACGGAAAAAGGACTCGGCCCGGAAGCGCAGGACGCCCTGCGCCGGGCCGGCGTCGACCTCATCGAAGTGTGACCTTCCGCCCCCCCCTTCCCCTTTCTCCGGGCCGGCGGCGTTTTTTTCGCAGAAAAAACACGGATCCGTTTGAAAAACGGAAAAAAACTTGTTATATTAGTTACACGCACCAAAACCGCGGCGGACGGCCGATGCTGAGACCGGCATCGGTCCGTCCGTCCGGTTCGACCGGAAAACACATCGAAAAGGAGAAAAAAAGATGAAAAGAAAGCTGTTCGCCCTGGCCGCCGTCCTGCTGGCGGTCTTCATCGCCGGATGCGGCAAGACCCCGGACCAGGAACTCACCGAGAAAGTTCCCGCCTCCGCCAACGGGCTGTGCCTCATCGACGGCAATTCCATCGTGCTGACCAAGTTGTACAAGGATCATCAGGCGGACATCCTGAAGGAATTGAAAGAGGCCTCGCTGCCCGAGGATATTTTCCAGTGCCGGGTGCTGATTTTCGGCTCCACAAAGGAGGAATGGGGCGGCGCTCTGCTGCAGTCCGCCGGCGGTCAAGTCCGGAAAATCTACGACAAGCTCCTGGCCGAAAGCAAGAAGGACAAGAGCTGCAAGGATCTGAAGGAAACCACCGAAGGCAGTCAGAGCAAAGTCACCTGCACCGTCGAGGGGAAGAAGGTCCTCGCCATCCTTTACCACGACAATCTGCTGCTGATCGCGATCGGCAAGGACGATCCGGCGTTCTTCAGTGCGAAGACCGCCAATCCGCTGGTCAAGGAGATCGCTCTGAAGGAGACGCTGGTTTCCGCCGCGATCAAGGTCGAGCTGCCCCCCGCGGGCCGGAACAAGGAGGTCGACAGCGCGGTGCAGATGGTTCCCGCTCTGAAGAAGCTCCAATCCGTCGCCGTAAACGTTCCCTTCTCGGAGGACAAACCCGAGATGGATTTCCGCGCCGTGTTCCAAGATGACGCCGGCGCCAACGAAATGCTCGCCGCGATCAACATGGGCCTGGGTCTCCTGACTCAGTCCGACGACAAGGATGTCGCGAAGAAGGTCGGCATGATCGACCGGAAAGCGGAAAAGAATACGGTCCGCATCTCCTTCCCGATCGCGGAACTGGTCAAGGAAGCCGAAAAGAAGCTGAAATAGCACCGGTTCACAAAAGATCCCCCCCGGACCGGCGCCGGACGCGCCGCAATTCCGGCGGGGGAAATGTTTATCGGCGGAGAAGTATTCCCCCGACGAAAAAATACACCCCGGAAAGGAATGTGCCATGGAGTGGTTGAAGAGGATCCTGCCGCAGAAGTCCCGGAAGAAGTATTCTCCTGAGGAAATCGACCTTTTCGAAAAACATCTGGACGATCATTTCGGCCCCTGCCGGTCGGTCTTCCATGAACTGGCTTCCCCCGACGGGATGCACATCGACGTCTACATCATCGAGCCCACGGAAAAATACCCCTGTTACCGCCTGATCACCTGCGGCATGGGCGCGCGGCGCATGGGTATCCCCCGTGAGGCTCGAGGACAGGTTCCCGACCATATCGAACTCATGCTCTCCCTGCCCGCCGACTGGCGGTTCGACGAGAAATCAATGGAAGAAGACCGCTTCAGCTGGCCGGTATCTCTGCTCAAGTACCTCGCCCGTTTCCCCTGGAGCGAATCCACCTGGCTGGGCTGGGGCCACACCCTCCCCACGGACCCCTTTGCGGACAATACGGAGCTTTCCGGCGTCTTCATCGACGCGCCGGAACACTATCCCTTCGACGCCTTCCGGGTCGACTTCCCGGAAAATCGGCCCGTCTATATTTTTCAGGCGGTCCCGGTCTACGCCGAAGAGATCGACTACGCCGTCGAACACGGCTCGGAAGAACTGGAAAAACTCCTGAAGGATGTCGTCTGCCGTCCCGTCGACGTCGCCCGGAAAAACTACGCCGAGGGGAAGTGACAACACCCCTGCAGACTGGGAATACTAAGAATGCCGGAGATACCGTGACAGCTGCGTGACGTTCCGGCGGCGGATGCCGCCGGGGCAGTATTCATAGTATTCATAGTATTCATAGCAGCCCCCGGCGTCCCGATATCGGGCGGCCCCCAAAAGTGCCTGCAACCCCGCTCCTGCGACGGTGAGCGACTCAGAAACGAATCAACTCTCCCGTCTCCGAGGAGCGGACCATGCCCAGACAGAAGGTCATGGCGGCGATGGCCTCTTTGGCTCCGGCCCAAGGGGCCTTGCCCGTCAGGACGCAGTCGGTGACGACGGCGATCTCTTTGGCGTACATGTTGCCGGAAATATCTTCCTGCAGGTGACCGAGGATCCCTTCGTCGGCCTCCATCTTCGTCTCGGCGCCGCCGATGTCGAAGAAGGAAAGTCCCGCCGAATCCGAAAGTTTCAAGGCTCCCTTGTCGCCGTAGACGGTCATGTAGGTGTCCGAAGGACCGCCGCGAAGCCAGGAGCACTCCAGATTGGAGATGATGTTCCCTTCGTAGACGGCGGTGGCGCTCACGTAGTCACGGGGCTTTTCCAGATTTTTCGGAAGCTGCATGGCCCGGGCGTAGACGCTGAGGGGCTCCCCGAGGAGCATGTTCTGCAGGTCGCAGTGGTGGGCCAGCAGGTCCAGCATCACGCCGCCGGACTTGTCGTAGTCGGCGAACCAGTCGCCCCACTCCCGGCGGAAGCCGCCGAAAAGACAGCAGACCGAGGAGCAGATGATCTTGCCGATCTTCCCCTCTTCGACGAGCTTTTTCATCAGCACCACGCCGGGGGAGTAACGCCGGACGAAGCCGATGGCGAAAAGTTTTTTATAGTTCGAAATGAGGGGGGCGAGCTCCTTCAATTCCTCCGGGGTGCGGCACAGG
>JAFSYV010000276.1 GCA_017443585.1 Lentisphaeria bacterium
CGGTCTTTGCCTTGACGCAGAACTGAATACATTTTTTAAGAAAGGTGGAAAACGACTATGCCATTAGTAACCAGTACCGAGATGTTCAAAAAAGCGTATGACGGCGGCTATGCCATCGGCGCCTTCAACATCAACAACATGGAGATCGTCCAGGGCATCACGGACGCTGCCGCGGAACTGAGAAGCCCGATCATTTTACAGGCTTCCGCCGGCGCCCGCAAATACGCGAACTCCGTTTACCTCGTAAAACTCCTGGAGGCCGCTCTGGAGCTGCATCCGGAGATCCCGATGGTCCTGCATCTGGACCACGGCGCGGATTTCGACGTCTGCAAGGATTGCGTCGACCACGGCTTCACCTCCGTCATGATCGACTACTCCGGCCATCCGTTTGAAGAGAACATTCAGGAGTCCAGAAGGGTCGCGGAATACGCGCACGAACACGGCGTCGTCGTCGAAGCGGAACTCGGCACGCTGGCCGGCATCGAAGACGAAGTCAAGGTCGCGGCGGGCGACGCCAGCTACACCCGTCCGGAAGAGGTCGAGGAATTCGTGAAGCGCACCGGCGTCGATTCGCTGGCCATCGCCATCGGCACCTCCCACGGCGCCTACAAGTTCAAGCCGGGCGAAAATCCCCGGATCCGTCTGGACATCCTGCGCGAGATTGAAAAGCGCATCCCCGGCTTCCCGATCGTGCTCCACGGCTCCTCCAGCGTGCCGCAGGATCTGGTCAAGATCATCAACGAGAACGGCGGCAAGCTCAAGGACGCCATCGGCATCGGCGAAGACCAGCTCCGCGAAGCGGCGAAGTCGGCGGTCTGCAAGATCAACATCGACTCCGACGGCCGTCTGGCCATGACCGCCGCCATCCGTCAGGTCATGCGCGAGAAGCCCGAAGTCTTCGATCCGCGGCTTTACCTCGGCCCGGCGCGCGACATGCTCAAGGAGCTCTACAAGCGCAAGAACATCGAAGTTCTCGGCTCCGCCGGACACGCCTACGATCAGGACTAAGTCCTGCTTCCAAGCACAAAAAAAGCGGCCTCCGGGCCGCTTTTTTTTGTGCCGAGTTCCGGTTCCGATGCAGTGTCATCTGGTACGCGAGATAAGCCAGACGGGCTTCCATATGCCGCCTTGGCCGGCTTTGTCCTCCACCCGGACGATGATGCTCTGCTTCGGCTTGTTCCAGTCGACAGCCGGGTCGATCCGGATCGTGAACGGAGTGTTCCAGTCGTTGGTGTTCTTGAAGATCCGCACTCCGGCTTCTCTGCCGTTGACGTAGACCCGGCAGGATTCGTCCACCGCGCCGAAATAGAGGAAGATCTGCCGGTTCTTCCAGTCGGAAGGGACCTGGATCTCCGTTCCGTACCAGGCGACGCCGTCATAGTTCGCCGTCTGCTTCCGGATGGCGTCCGAAATCACCTTGTATTTCCTGCGGGGATTTTCCCACGATGAATCGGTGCACATCATCGCCCCCCACGCCCGGACCTGGGCCGGAGAGTGCTGATACCATTTTTCCCGGATCCCTTTGTCTTCCGGATCGAGACGGAAATTCCAGATCAGCGGCATTTTCAGGTACGGAGGCAGATAATCCTTGAACGCCAGCATCAGCCCGATGCCGCAGATATCGCCGAAATACAACTCTCTTCTTGGCAGAACCGTCAGCTTGTGCTTCTCGCGGAACGTCAGCAGTTTCAGGGAATCGGCGCGGCTTTTACCGGCCGCGGCATTGCGGAACAGCCGGGCGTGTTCGTGGGTGAAACGCAGCCTTTTGATCCGCGCCCGGTCCTCCGGCGTCAGCTCCCGCGACAGGGCCGCTTCGAGGTATTTCCCCGCCTCGGTGAAATCGCTTTCCCGGTAATATTTGTCCAAATTCCAGAGAAGTCCCCGTGCAAAGTTGAAATAACGCCCCTGTTCGGTGATTTTCGCCTGGTCCGGCGCCAGCCGGGCGTCCCAGACCTTTTCCCGCCAGTATCGGAAGTAGCTGCGGATATCCTCCGCCGCCTTCCCGAAGGCCTGCATGTAGTGCTTTTCCCAATATTCGAAGGGCTTGGCGGGATCCTGCATCGCCTTCAGCAGCACGTAATTGCCGAAGTACTGAAAAGGACTCGTTTCCGCCGGGCCATCGTAGTCGAAGCCGATCGCTCCCGACTTGTAAAGATACTGCCAGATTTCGAAAAAGTGCTTTTCGCTGCCCGCCGGCAGCAGCGGCAGTTCGTAATAGAAATGGCGGTTGGGACGGTAGAAAAAGCGGTTGAGTCCGGCCTTTTTCCATGAACCGACGTAGTTCCGGATATACTCCTGCGTGAAAATGGTGGGGATGATCCCGACCACCAGATCGGGATGGGGCTTTTCTCTCGCGGGCGGCTGTTCGGTGCCGTTGTAGGCGTACATCGCCGCCTTCACGTCCGGCCGGGATTTCTTCGCTTCGGCCAGTACGCCGTTGGCGAAGCGGACATAGCGGTCGGCGTACCAGTTTTCCCACTTGGTCCTGTTCTTCGGGACCACGTCCGGTGCGGTGCAGCGCGGACAGCGGCAGTAATTGTTGCCGTATGCGTCGTTCTCGCACAGATTGATATACAACGGCCGTCTCGCCGCCTGCCAGTCGGCAATGACCTGTTTCGCCAGGGCCGGGTTGCCGACGCACATGGCGATCTTCCGGGCTTGAGGACTGTCGGGGGCCGCGGCATCGACCTTGTCGGCCGGGACTCCGACGGGGGCGCGCAATCCATCGGCGCGCATGGCGAAATAATCCGGATGGGTCTTGCCGAACCTTTTCCAGTACTGAGTGAACGCGTGACCGTACCGGGGCTGATCGTGTCCGCCGGCCCGCAGACGCCGCCGCCACAGAAGCGCTTCAGCTCTCGAGCCGGTTTTGCCGGCGCAGCGGAGATTGCGCATGTTCACTTCGGGGATCCACTGCCCTGCGGCGATCTTCAGCCGGAGCGGATCCTGCTTCCGGAAGGCGATGTCGGCGCCGCCCGGCCAGCGGACGCCCAATTCGCTTTCCAGAAAGTCGCAGACCGCATTCTGCCGGCTTCTTTTGCTTTCACCGTAAAACCAGGCCGCGGAGGGGGTGACGTCCCACCTCGATTCCTCCGGCTGGAATTTCGTCGGAGCCCCCGCCGGAGCTTCGCCGACATGAAAGACGAAGGCGCCGGGCCGGACCTGGCCGCCTGTCAGGAGGGGGATCTTTTTTCCGGTGATGAGTTCCAGGTGGGTCTTCAATTCCTGCGCGGCGGGATCGTCCGCCTGCGGCGCCGAAATGACTATTCGTTCCGGGGCGATGACGATTTCTTCCGCCGACAGGACGGCAGGAAAGAGGCACAGCAGACAAAGCAGCGGAAACGTTTTCATGAATTCTCCTTTTCACTGCGCGCGAAGCGTTCGCAGGCGGAAACGATCTTCTGCGCGGAGCAGGTCCAGAAATTCTTTTCGAAGTCCGCCGAAAAGGCGGCGATGTGGGGCGTCAGGATCACGTTGTCCAAGCCGAAAAGGGGATGATCCTTCGCCGGAGGTTCGTCGCAGAGCACGTCCAGCGCCGCCCCCGCGATGGTCCCCTTCTTCAGCGCTTCGGTCAGGGCCCCTTCGTCGACGACGGGACCGCGGGAGGTGTTCACGAGGAGCGCATTGGGTTTCATCAGGGCAAGACGCCGGGCGTCGATCAGGTTTCGCGTCTCTTCGGTCAAGGGACAGTGGAGCGACACGTAGTCGGAGACTTTCAGCAGTTCGTCCAGTTCCATGGAGCCGGGCACGAAGGGATCGTAATGGACCACCTTCATCCGGAATCCGGAAACCATCTCCTCGACTTTTCGGGCAATCCGGCCGTAGCCGACCAGTCCGAGGGTGCGTCCGGAAATATGCCAGTTCATGCCGTTGGGCCCCTCCCAGCGCCCTGCGCGGACCGCCTTGTCGTAGTGCACGATGCGTCGGATGAGGGCGAAAAGGAGCGTCACCGCGTGTTCCGCCACGCTTTCGGCGATGGAGTCGGGGGTGTTCAACACCTCGATTCCCAGCTCCTTCGCCGCCGCGGGCAGCGCGTCAAGCCCGCTCCCGCTGCGGAAGATCCCCTTGCATTTCGGCAAACGTTTCAGCACCTCGGCGGTCAGGCCGGGGTTGGCTCCGAACATCCAGACCAGGTCGGCGTCTTTTGCGAACTCTTCCACCTCTTCCGGAGAAGTGCATTTTTTGCAGGCGAGTTCGATCCCTGCCTCGCGGATCGGTTTCAAGTATTGCGCCGGTACGGCGTTTTTGTCTCCCGTGATCAGAACCGTTTTCATGATCTTTCCCTTTCCTGCGATAATATACACGTTCCCGCACCTTTTTGCAATCGCTTTCCCGGAGAAAAAAGAAGTGCTTCGGGCCGTTTTGTTTTCCGCCCGGCGCCTCCCGACTTGAAAAACGTTTTTTTTGTGGTATATTAGAGAGTTTTCCGCAACTTGACATTCGATGAGGAAATAAGAATATGATCTCTTGGAACGATTTTTGCCGTTACGCTTCGGAGCTTCTGCTCAAACCGGAATATATCGAAGCGACCCGCCCCTTTTTCGAATCTCTTGATCCCGCCCTTTACGACCGGTTGAGTGCAAAAGGGTATGAGGGGATCCCCGAGATCAAGGCCGCCTTTCCCGGCGAGGAGTACCGCCGTTTCCTGCTGATTATGGGCATCTCCTCGTGGCCCGATATGCTGGCCCTCTACAAGGAACGGAATTACACGCCGCAGCAGCTGGAGGACATCCGGCCCGACCTGAGTTTCTGGATGGAAAAATCCATGGCCGACGTGGGCTTTCCCGGTCTCGAACCGCGCATTTACGAATGGGTGCGCGCCGTCCACGAGGGGCGGATCCTCCAGTTCGGCAGGCTGCAATGCAACCACCGGCACACCTTCGTCGGCAAGGTCGCCTGCTTCGAGAATCCGGACGGCACGGTCCGCCTGGAGGAGTGCCCGGAGCATCGCGAGGATGCCCTTTTCTCCTTCGGCGACCCCGCCATCAATTTGCACATCCCCGCCGCCGGGCCCCTGAAAAGGGCGCTGTGCATCGATTCGCTCCGAAAGATCGTCGACTTCTTCGACCGGACCCAGACGGATTTTTCCTACAAGGCCGTCGTCTGTTATTCGTGGATATTGGATCCCGTCTTTCCGAAGATCATGAAGAGCACCAATCTGGCCGATTTCCAGAAGCTGGGACACCTTTACCGGCTCGAAGGATACGACGAGACCAACGAGGTCGTCTGGCGGGTCTTCGACATCCCCGGCGGCACCCCCGCGGACATAGGCCGCAAGCCCTGGAACACGGGGATGCGCCGGGCCGTGGGCGAGTACCTCCAACAGGGCGGCCGCTTCAACGAATACGGCCTCATCATCCTCCGCCGCGAGCTCCCCGCGCTCCTCGCCTCTGAATAGGGGCTGTTCCAAATGAAGATCATCCTGAGCAGGAAAGGCTTCGACAGCAGTTACGGCGGTGTGCCGAGCGTGATCCGCGAGGACGGCAAGATGATCTCCGCCCCTATTCCCGAAATGAACGGGAAAGGGCATTTTTTCGACACGGGAACGCGCTATGGGGATCTGTTGGATTTTATCCTGCCTGCGGGATGCAAGTATGGTCTTGATGTTTTCTGTCACCTCGACCCGGATATCCGCCCGGAGCTTCACAAGCAGCTGCCCTCCGGGTGGAAGCCGATCCTGGGACAGAGCGGAGCCGCCGCCCGGCATCTGGAAAATCACGGTGCAGCCGAAGGCGATCTTTTCCTCTTCTGGGGTTGGTTCCAAAAGGCTGACGAGCCCCGGCGGTTCCACGCCGTCTGGGGCTATATGCAGATTGCCGAGATCGTGAAAGACGGCGCAAAAATCCGCGAATATGCGTGGCACCCCCACGGCAAAGCGTGTTACTGCGAAAAACACGGCGCGCAGATGAAGGAGACCAACACGCTCTATGTGGGCTCCGACACCCTCTCCGGGATCGCGGACGCCGAAGGGATCCCCGGATACGGGACCTTCAGATTCGACGATGCCTCGCGCCCGTTGCTGAAGCTCACACGGGACGGGGATTCCTGTCCGACCCACTGGCGGGCCGATTCGCTCCCCTGGCTCGATTGGAAAAACCGCCGGGCCAACATGACTTATCACGACGGCGACGCCGGAAAGGCGTGTTTCGGCCGGGACGGCTCCTATTTTCAGGCGGCCAGCCGTGGTCAGGAGTTCGTCGTCGATCACGTCGACGGAAAGACCCTCGCGTGGCTGAAGCGATTGCTGCGATGCCGGGACAATATCTGACTTGGATGGTCCGTTTTTCATCCTTTTGGGGTGGATTTTGCTCTTTTTTGCGTGAGTACGCTTGACTTTTTCCCGGTGCGATGGTATCTTATACGCCAGAAAGCAGGTCAATCTCGGAAACATCGTTTTCATTGGGCTCTCTTTTGAGCTTATTGTCTTGTGCGTGGTCGCGAGAGGATAAAACCTGCTTTCTTTTTTGTTCTCCAAACTCGTCCGGTCCCGTTCGTCCACATCCAGAGCCTTGAATTCCGGACTGTTGAGGACCAGCTGCATCATCCGCTGCCCGACGTCGGTCGTTCCGGTCAACTCCCCGTCGGCGACCATGCGGGCGGCTTCTGCCATCCCGCCCAGATTGGCGATCCGCCGCGCGGCCAGTCGGTTGACTTCGTCGTTACTCTGGGGTGTGTAGGTGCTGTTGTCGAGCCGGTCCTGATACTCGTCCCGGATCGGCCCCGGCTCCCGGATCGGATTCACCTGCTGCCGCTTCTTCAGGGAGAAAAATTTTCCGTTTTTTTTCCGTTTCGGGGCTTGAATTTTCGGGATTTGGGGTTACATTAGTATTGGAGCTTGTGGCAGTGGGTGTAGTACCGGTCGCCGCGTCCGCCTCCCCAGTGGGTGATGAGCCCCCGCCAAGTTCCTTCTCCGACGCGGCAATTTCTTCTACCGTGCTTAAGTCGTGGTCGTATTGCAGAACATAATTTGTCGGTCCTGCCTGTCGAAACACAAGATGCGCAATGTAGTTTATCTCACCAAAGAAATATGGCGCATCAAAGTAGTAATACTGACCTTTTTTCTTAGCCTTTTTGGGGTCTTTTGTTTCGCCATATCGGTTATCTTCCCAACGTACATATCTCGCTATTCTAATCAATTCGGGCAAAACAGGAATGGCCGCTAATCTTGCTTGGGGGTGAAGCCTTCGATTGGGGTAATTCACAGTCTCTTCAAAACTCTGCCCGGAGATATGAATATTCCATTGAGTTTGAAGATTAATGGGTTCTCTCTTTTCAGGAGGGATGGCTTTTTTAATATAATTTTTTAACTCGCCTACTTTACGAAAAGTTGGGACAGGAATGCCCGAGATAGGTGTGATTCGCAGAAGTTCTTTGAGAGAAACAGAAGGTAATTTTTTGACTTCTTCTGTTGTCATTTCGCGCGTTTTCTGCTGTATCGAATACTGCCTCCCCGCCGAAGAATCCTTCTTCAGGAAGGTATCTTCCATGCCGAGAACATAAGAAATGGCTTTCCGGGCCACCGCGTCGTCGAGAGCTTCCGTCTCCGCTGCGGGGGTATCGAAGAGCCCGCCCTCCGTTTCTTGGGTGGTATCTTGGGTGGTATCTTGGGTGGCGGGGGCGGAACTCTCCTCATTGGAGATGGAACTCGCCTCATTGGGGGCGGAGCTCTCCTCATTGGCCAGCCCGGCCTCTTTCATGAGCTGCTGAATCGAAAAGATCATCCCGATGAAAAGTTTTTTCGCCGCGATTTCCGTTTCCCCCTTGACAGACGGGCCCGCGTGATGTATATTTTCCCGGAGTCTTTTCGAAAGGAAAACGTAAAATGATGAAATTCACCGATCGCAGCTGTGTCTGGCGCGAGGGCGCGCCGGAGCACTATTCCGCTCTCTTCGCCGGGGATATCTGCCCCTGGGCCGTCGGGCGCGACGAGATCATGGCGGGCCGTACGCCGCAGGTCTTCGCCGAAGTCAAACCCTTTTTCGATGCCGCCGACCTGCGCATCGTCCAGTGGGAAACCACGCTCACCGAAGCCCAGACCCCCATCGACAAATGCGGGCCCAACCTCAAGGTCCCCCACAAGTGCGCCGAGATCCTCACCCATCTGAAGGCCGACGTGGCGCTCCTCGCCAACAACCATATCGGCGATTTCGGTCCCGACGTGACCATGGAGACCATCGAAAACTGCCGCAAGGCAGGCGCGAAGACCGTCGGCGCGGGCGCGAACATCGCCGAAGCCCGGAAGCCCTTGGAGCTGACCTGCGGCAAGATCCGCATCTCGCTCCTCAACTACGCCGAAAACGAGGTCGGCGGCGCCCGGGAGGACCGGGCCGGAGTGGCCACCTTGGCCATCTTCCCCATGCTGGATCAGATCCGGGCCGAAAAGGCCAAAGGCAATCTGGTCTTCGTTGCGCTCCACGGCGGACACGAGACCAATCCCTTCCCCTCTCCCCGCATGGTGGAAATGTTCCGGGCCTTCCTCGAC
>JAFSYV010000277.1 GCA_017443585.1 Lentisphaeria bacterium
GCGCATATAGGCCTGCACCTTCGCGTCGCCGGATGTGGCCGAGGCCGTTTCGCCTCCCGCGCCGCCCAGCTGGATGAAGTGATAGTCGCTCAACGAGATGTTGAAGTTCACCGTCCACCCCTTGCCGAAGCTCTTCTTCGCTTCGAAGGGAAGCTCGGGCTCGGCCACCTTGATGCGGCCGCCCGCGGCGGGGAAGTCCCGGTAGGCCACGTCGATCCGTCCCTTGCCGGGGGCGAAAAGCTTGGCGAGGGTGGCGGAGTTCCACTTCTTCCCGTGGCCGTCGAACCGGCCCGGCGCGAAGTCGGCGATGAGGACGCCGCCCCGGCCGACGAATTCCGCGAGACGGGCCGCTTCAGCTTCGGAAATGGAGAGCGTCGCGGGCAGGATCACCGCCTTGAACTGGGCGGGGACCCCCTCCTTCGCCAGCGCTTCGTAGCTGATGTAGCGGCAGTCGTACTACATGTCGTCCAGCAGTTTCAGCCACGAGGAGTGGCTGTTGAGCCACTCCGTGCCGCCGATGGTGCCCATGGCGGTGTAGAGGGAACTCTGGGAGTAAAGGATCCCGATCCGCGGCACGGCGGAGCCCGTGAGCCACAGCTTGGTGATGCCGCTGCGCAGTTCCTCCATGATGTTTTTGGCGAAGCGGACGTTCCGCAGGGGCGCGCCGTCGCCGTTGATCATGGTGGGGGGCCAGATGGCCGCCATGTTGGCGCCCCGGAGCAGACCCGCCCACATGGGGCTGACGCAGTAGGGCTCCATGTCCACGTCGGCGTGGCAGTAGGTGCCCCAGCGTCCGGCGAGCAGGTTCTTGCCGCCCAGATCGTGGATGAGCTTCACCTGGATCCCGCCGTAGTAGCTCAGGACCGTGCAGTGCTTCATGTACTGGACCCAGTCGTAGCTGTAGCCCGGCTGCTGGGTGCCGCTGGCGCCCATGCGGGCGTGGGGATTGTACTTCTTCAGGTCGGGCAGGTGACTGCCGAACTGCCCCCAGGCGTAAATGGCCGCCATGAACATCTTGTGGTCCAGCCACGGAGCGAGATTGTCCTTCGACTTGAGTTCATCCAGCTGCTGCGGCACGACCTTGGCGAAGGAGTCGAAAGAAGTCCCCCACTCCTTGTTGAGGGCGTCGATGCTCTTGTAGGACTCCTTCAATCTCGCCCGGAAGTTCTTCAGGCAGTGAGGCGAATAGCACACGGTGCTCCCGAGGAACTGCTCGTCGCCGCTCCAGAAGTCCCGGACGTCGTAGTACCCGAGGAGATTTTTCTTGTCGAAGACGCTGATGAGTTCGTGGTTCCTGGCGTGGTAGGCCGGGTCGCTGAAACAGGGATCCCGCACGGGATCGGTCTTCCGGTCGCCCCGGTACTCCTTGCCCCGGCGGCAGGCGAGGCCCATGGGGCTGGGCACGAAGTTGTGCAGCCGCCCGTAGCGGAAGAGGTCCTGGACGTTTTTGGTGTAGGGGGAACTGGCCACGCCCCCGTCCAGCTCCAGCGCCTTGATGAGGTAGCGGTTGGTGCCCCACGTCATGCTGTGGAAGTCAGTGAAGTCCGTGGGCCCGGCGGGGGAGGAAAATTCATACTTCCCCTCGGCCACCACCCGGCCGCCAGCGGAAACGTGGAGCAGAAGGTTGTTGAGGACCGTCCGCGGCGCGGGCAGCTCCAGAGCGAATTGCTGTTCGCCTTTCGCAGGCGTCCTGCGGGAATGGATGACCCTTCCGTAAGTGTCTTCGACGGTGGTCTCCAATTCCGCCCCGGCGGGGAGTTTGTCGAGCTTCACCGTGAAGCGGATGGGCGTCCCCTGGGGGAAGATTGACTGGGGATCGGCGAAGGCGACGTCGATCTTGACGGGCGTTGCCCGGTCGATGCGGAACGCTCCGGCATCCACCGCCCGGCCCTTGGCGTCGAGGAGCCGCAGATCGGCCGTGAAGGCGCCGCCGGGGAGCTGGAGCTCAGGCAACGCGACGGTGTTTTCGCCGGGGGAAAGGGCGCACTTGATGGTCCGCTTCGCCTTGAGCTCCCGGAAGAGGTTGAAACAGGCGAGTTCCAGCGTACCCGAGAAGGCTTTTTCGGCCCGGATCTTCACCGCCTTTTCCCCCACGGCGGTGAACTTCGCCGCGGGCTTGATCCCGGCCAGATAGCGCAGGATCTGCAGCTGGCCCAGATACTGGTATTCCCACCAGGGGAAGTCCCGGCTTTCCACGGGGAGCTTGTGGCGGGCCGCCGAGGGGACCATGTCCGCCGGGATCACCGGGTTGGCCGCGGGGTACAAGGCGCAGCTCACGACGATGGATTTCCCCCGTTTGGTCCAGATGAAGGAGCGGTCCTTCGCGACCTTCTGCATTTCGGGCCTGAAGATGTCGATGGGGGGAGCGATGGGCTTTCCCCGGAGCTTCGGGAAGAACGTGCCGCTCAGGATGAGGAAGTTGGTCCCCTCCTTCTGCCACTTGGCGAAAAGCTCTTCGAGGTCCCTGCCGTGCTGCTGGGGCGTCAGCTGGGTGATGATGACGACTTTCGGCGCTTTCGTCACCTTCTTCAGCGCTTCGGCGCTCCACTTGGAAAGATCCTTGCCGAAGGTGGCCACGTAGACCCCGTAGACCCCGGTGCTGGAAAGGATCTGCCGCAGTACGGGGATCATCCTGATCTTCATATCCATCCGCTGGCCCAGCTCCACCACGAGCCGTTTGTCGTGGAGCATCCGGCCCCGGTTGTTTTCCACGGGCAGATAGAGGACTTCGGGCACATCCGCCGCCGGGACGAACCACTTCTTGAGGGGCGTTCCAACTTCGAAGGAGAGGGACTGGAGCACTTCGAGGGGCACCCCCCAGAGCTCCTTCATCTCCCTTGCGGCCAGTTCCAGGGGATCGGTCTGTACGCAGGAAAGGGGCTCGGCCTTGATGCTCACGTCATCCAGCAGAACCCGCGCGGGCTGTTTCGAGGAGCGGCTCACCGACAACGCCATGAAGGCGGTGCCGTCGGGGGCGAAGATCCGCTTCCTGACCGTCTTCCAGTCGGTGCTTTTCTTGGAACTTTCGAAGAGGGTCGAAAGCTTCATCAGCCTTTTCCCCTCGGCGTCGTAAAAGAAGAACCAGCAGCGGGTCATGCTGTTGCCGCCTTCGTTCTTGTAGCTCAAGGTCACGTCATAGGAGCGCCCCGGTTCGGAGATCAGGGGGAAGACCGCCTCGCCGCCCCGGAGACAGCGGCTGTCCTTCATGCCGCCCTTCTGGAGATATTCGCAGTGGAAATTCCTGTTGGCGACGAAGAGGTGATTGGCAGGCGCGGCGGGATTCTTCGCGTCCGGCGTTTCGAAGCTGCCGTTGGGGACGAGTTCCCCGCCCGCGGGGGCTTTTTCAGAGAGCTTGAGCCCGTCGGCGCGGTCGAAGAAGACCCGGCAGGCGAAATCGACGGAGCCCCAGACCCGTTTCGCGCCGAAGTGCTCCGCCAGGATCCCGCCCTTGAGCGTGGAGCGCCAGGAGCTCCCCTCGGGATTGATGCCGGGGATCTTCAGCAGCAGTTCCCGGCCGTTGAGGACATACCCCACGGGGCGGTCGAAGGAGGGAACGCCGTTTTCCAGCTGGAAGACCGCGATCTTGTCGAGGGAGGCCTTTTCCGGGAGCGTCACCGACCGCCAGGAGTCCTTGAACTGGCGCTTGAGTTTCAGATCGGCGAAGTTCGTCTCTTTGGTGCTTTCGGCCCGGAGCGTGCGGATCTTGTAGTCACGGCTTTCCTGCTGATTCAGATGGTCCACCATCACGGGGATGGCCCCCTTGACCGCGACCTTCGCATATTTCGCGGACTTATTGTACTTTTCCACGTCGGGAACAAAGACGAGGGAGATGGAAATGACCCGTTTTCCCCCCGGCGGGATGACCGTCTCGTCGCTGAAGTACTCCGTGGAGGCGGATTTCCCCCGGATGAACCAGTTCATCACCCCCGCGGTGGCGTCGGCGGGGAACCTCAGCACCAGCCCGTCGTTCTTGAGGTCGGTCACGGCGAGGTAGGCCTGGGGCGGCAGTTTGGAAAAGAACATGTAGCGCTGCTGTTTGCGTTTTTCGACCCCTTTGGCGTGGGGCATCCAGTAGAGATTTTCCCGGTCGGTGCGGTTGAAGAACCAGCGGGTGCTGAAGGAAAGGGGCTGCGGCGTTTTCCCCGTGTTGCAGAGTTCGTAGACCACTTCGAGCGTGTTCCCCGTGCGGATCCTGTAGGTCTTGTACATCCGGAGCCAGGTGAGGACCGTTCCCCTGGCGGTGAAGGTGATGTCCGCCCAGCCCGTCGTCTTGTAGCTCTTCCAGTCGGAAAGGGCGTATTCCAGCTTGTAGAAGTTTTCGTTGTTCTGTATCTTTCCGGGCTGGTTCTGTCCCAGCCGGGCGTCGTTGAAGGAGTTGCCCTGATCCCGCGGTCCGGCGGCGTTCCAGTCGGTATTCCTGTAGATGAGCTTGCTGACCGAA
>JAFSYV010000278.1 GCA_017443585.1 Lentisphaeria bacterium
CGGAGAGGATTTTTCACGCGCTCAATCCGGCATCGTGGTTCGTCGGCTTCTGGCCCAATTCCGACAACTTTATTTGGTCGCCGCACCATATGTTTTCCGGCGCGGTCGTCGTGCTGCTGCTCTTTTGCTATTTTCAGATGCTCAAAGCCAAAGAGCGGCGCGAAAAGCTGTGGCTCGCCGTCCTGACCGGAATTCTGGGCGCTTCGGCTTCATTCACCTCCGTATACGCCGGAGCCTTTGCGCTCGTGTATGCCGGCATCGCAGCGATGATCCTCTATATCGCCTGGGGCAGTTTCCGCAGGAGAGTCAACCGGGATATCCTGCCGCATCTGCTCACGATCGCCGTATTCGTGCTGTTTTCGTTTTCCTATTTCCGTTACCTGATTTCTGTCAAGTCGGAAACTCTCCCTCTTGCATTCGGCATGATGCCCGTCTTCGGGGGGTGGACCGGTCCGTTCCGCTGGATGCGTTATATTTTTTCCCTGTACTGCTTCCACCTTCCCAACAATATCGGCCTGTATTTTCTTCTGGGGATGATCGCCTGTCTGGCACCGCGGCTTCTGCCGAAAAACGGCATGATGATTTTTCTGCGGTTTTTCGTTCCGGTTTCGCTTTTGAGCATCACCTTTGTTCACAGCAGTTTCTACTCCAACGATTTCGGCTGGCGCACCTTTACCGCGACGGTCTACGTGCTCAGTCTGTTTTCCGCATTTCTTCTGGTGAAATTCATCGACTGGTTCCGCGGCGGAAAAAGGGGACGGCAGATTTTCGGATACGCCATGATCTTTCTGCTGGTCGTTTTCGAATGTTCGCTTTACCCGGACATGACGTGTATCGGACTCCGGAAAACCTACCCGGAACTGCGGGGGCAGTTCGCGCGGTCCGTCAAAGGCTGGGACGTCGTTCACCGGTATACGGAAAAGAATGATCTGGTGCAATGCAATCCCAAAAGTTTTTACGAACTGGGAATGCTGTATGAAATGAAGGATTATTCGACCAACGTCTTCTTTTCCCTGTATTCCAGACGTGCAACGGCGGTCGCCGATATGATTTTCGCCAAGTGCTACTCCGAATATTATCCGCAGCAGAAACTTCAACAGCGGTATGACCGGGTCTGCCGGATATTCGACGGAGATCCGGCGGAGCCGGATGTCGGTTATTTGGCCGGAGACCTGAAGGTCAAGGCCATTCTGGTCACTCCGTATGACGGTATGTGGAAGAAGCCCGGCGCGATTCGGAAATATTTTCCGCGCCTCATCCAAACGCCGGACTACAAAGTTTACCTTCGGCAATAACATCCGGTATATTTGACCTGAACATGGTGCGAAACAACGGAGAACAGACAGGACGGTGAACGGAAAGCTGATCGTGAAAACCGCTCTCATCACGGCTGTTGCAGTTCTGCTCGCAGGATGCGGGACCGCACGGCCCGATGCGCTTTCCCCGGTGCGGGACCGGGGCGTCCTGCGCGTCGGGGCGACCGGGGACTACAAGCCGATGTCGTTCCGCGAACCCGCAACGGGGAAGTACTGGGGCTTCGACGCCGCGCTGGCGGAGGACCTGGCGCACAGTCTCGGCGTGAAGCTGGAATACGTCCACACCACCTGGCCGACGCTGATGCGGGACACGCTGGACCGGAAATTCGATCTCGCCCTCTGCGGCATCACCATAACGAAAGAGCGCAAACGCCGGGCGCTGATGTCGAAGGGCTATCTCGGCAACGGCAAGACCGTCCTCTGCCGGGCGGAAGACGCGAAGAAGTACACCTCGCTCGCCGCCGTCGACCGCCCGGAAGTGCGCGTGATGGAAAATCCCGGCGGCCTCAACGAGAAATTTGCCAGAAAACATCTTCCGCATGCGACTCTGATCATCCACCCGGTCAACGAGGAGATCCCCGGACTTGTCGCTTCGGGCAAGGCCGATGTGATGATCACGGAGATCATGGAGGCGGCGTATTATTGTTCCCAAGACAAGCGGCTTGCCGCGCCCCTGCTCTCGGCGCCCTTCACCCGCGGGGAACTCGGCGCCCTGCTGCCGCCCGGAAACGAGGCGCTGCGGGACTATGTCGACGCTTTTTTCGTCCGCGCCCGCCGGAGCGGACGTCTGGAGAAACTGAAGTCGATCTATCTGCACGGCAAAACCGGATCCGAAGGGAAGTAAAAAATGGAAATCGAAAAGTTCACCATCAGCCGTGACCCGGAGTGGTATCACGCCTGGCCGGATATTGTGCTCACTCAAGACGGGACACTTATCTGCACCTTCAGCGAGTGCACCCACCACCATGACCGGAAACATACGCGGATCATGCTGTGCAGCTCCTCTGACCGCGGACGCTCCTGGACGCCCAAACGCCCCCTGACCGAGGCCACCGACGGACTCCCCGGGTACTACAACTGCGCCCGCATTTTCCATTTGCCCGGAGGAGAGCTCGGGGTCATCGTCGACCGGGTCCCCGCCGCGGGGGAAGGCGGCCGGGAGATCGACGCGGTCAACGTGCTTTACCGTTCAGCGGACAACGGCCGGACTTGGCGCCCGCCGGAAATCCTGCCGCTCCGGGGGATCGTGCCGGACAAGATCCACGTGCTGGAAAACGGCCGGTGGCTTGCGTCGGCGCACTACCGGTACAACGGTTCCCTTTCCCAGTTCCTGCGGTATTCCGACGACGGCGGCAAGACCTGGAGCGGTGAAATCCTCGTGGCCCACGATCCCCGGTATCAGCTCTGCGAAGTTTCCCTGCTGCCCATGGGCGGCGGCACGGTGGCGGCGTTCCTGCGGGAAAATTCCCGCCTCGGTCTGGACTGTTTCAAGACCATCTCCCACGACAACGGCGAAACGTGGGGCCCCCTGACGCAGTTTCCCCTGCCCGGCTGTCACCGGCCCGTTTCCGGCTTCCTGCGGGACGGCAGGATCTTCATCACCTACCGCTTCCTCCACGGCGGCGGGGGAGGCTCCTGCAAGCAGAATTTTTTCTGTGCCGTAACGGACCGGGAGTCGGTCCTCTCCGGAGAGCGGAACGGGGCATTCACCCGGATCATTCCCCTCGACTACGACCCCGCGCCCAGAGCGGACACGGGCTACTCCGGCTGGGTCCAGTTCGCCGACGGCGAGATCTACATCGTCAACTACATCGTGGACGACGCCGCGGACAAAGGCCAGATCCGGGGCTATTCCTTCCGCCCCGAGGATCTCGTCAGGCGGGGCTGAAGAACCGACTCGTACGGAGTTGTACGGATTCGTACGGAAAAAGTCGGCCTCTCAACGCGCCCTCTGCAAGGTGCCGGAGAGATAGGCGTCATCCGTTCCAGTTTTTCCGGCGCATCCGGTCCATGCGCTCGGCAAAGCCGCCGTTGTCGAGAAAGGTTTTTGCCTTGCCTTCGATTTTGCGCTCGCACGGCACGTTTAATGCAAATCCTTCCGGACAGAATTTCCAAAAGGTAGCGATTTCATGAATTTTTCCATACATGCCCAGTCTGGAGCTCCATCGGGCTCGGCAGGAAGTCTCAACATCGTATTTTTTATAAAATCCACGGTAAAAGCCCTGCCGTAAGAATATCGAAAGCGCTCATGCTTCAACATAGTCACAATAAACAATCCGGACCAAACATTTATCCAAGGAGCTCTGATAACGACGATATGATCTCCCGCAATAAACTTTTGGGCCTGATAGGAAACTGTTGCCGTGGTATCACCTACTACTATCGCGTTTCTGTCTTCAACTCCTTCCAACCCTTCATTTTTTACGAAAAAATCTACCGAGTTGTTCGGTTCAGTACGACTCACGAACGGAATACTTCCAGCGACGGAACTATCGCATATTTCAACATCTTCTTTGGTATGGGCCTTCGCTTTTCTCATACCGCTTTCTCCAATTAACGCCCCAAATCGAAATTCCTTGCATTTTGTAAATTTAATGTTGGGCGACTGCGGAGAAACAGATGCTCTCATATGCTCAAATTCTTGAAAGTCACCACATAAGATCAAGTGTGACAGGTAAGCATTTCTGGAAGCTGAACTCATCATTTTCAATGTTGCTTACAAGATACTCCCGACCAATGGTTCGAATTATATCTATTCTTTCCACATCAACACCTCAAAAACATGAATTTCCGGCTCTCTCAATGTAAATATAGCACATAAACAATGAATTTCAAGCGTTATGTCATGAAATTTTGCGCCTTTGCTTGACTACTTTTGGCGAGTCGCGCTCACAAATAGGTCAAGACTTACAGTAATACATAATTTTGGCGCCATATCCAAGTAGAAAATGTTCTTTTCCGAAGCCTCCCCTCCCTAGCAAAAACTCCGACAACGCGCTAAAGCCCCCAAAACCATTTCCGTATTATGGTCCCCTACACAATTCCCGCAATTCGCACACGAACCCACCTCTGCCGACGAGGATATTCTGCAAACCCGGTGTCAAGGCGAACGTGGTTTTTACGACAAGCGCCTGGCGAGTCCCGACCGCAAAACCAAAGAGGTGTGGATCTACGACCCGCTGACCGACATGCTCTTCACGTTGAAAAAAACCCGATGACCTTCAAAAACCTGAAGGGATTCGTCCGCTGCTACAATCCGCAAAACCGCCACGACCGGAAGGAAACCTAGAGTCCAAACAACCCCGACGGGCGTTTTCGCCTTGCTATAGATAACCTAGATTTCTAGGTTTTTTTAACGATTGAAAAAATCTATACCCCATGGAGCCAACATCGAAAAGAGGTAAACACCCATCTACAAATTCACTTTGCCGGACGGACTCTGGTTGCTCCAAAGCATAATAATGTAAGAACTCAACCATTTTAGCTATTAGACGTGGAGAATGCTCAACGTTATTTTTTTGTGCCAAAACCCAATCCATATCGTCTATAGGAACGGACTTTATAATTTCTGACGCCGCAAAACAATTTCTTCTCTCCGATGCAGCGTTAGCTGCGCAAATGGTCCTAACACACCAAACAAGCCGTTTGTTACATAGAAGGGGTTCGTTGATTTTACTATAAAACTTGATTATCGCCCAAGCCAAGATTTTCGCTTCATCAATTACTGGGGCATAGGATGACTTGAATTGAAATAATTTGAACAAATCCGAGGCTTTCTCGGCATTTTCAAAAATAATTTTGCTCTCCGTTGCCAAGTGAAGCGCAAAAAGTTCTCCATTCAGCATCATTCGCCGTAATGTTTGTTCCGGATAAAAAGAAAAATAAAGCTTTTCATATTCTTTGACACGATAAATTCCTTCATCGTGGATGGCGAGCATGTCAACATCAGAATCTTTCGTCTGGTCGCCCCTTGCGCAACTGCCGAAGAGGATCAATGCATTAACAATCATTTTAATCACGCCGTCTAGTTAGCTTATTTGTGATTGTTGGAATCGCAATGGAATACCAAAAAATACCGAAACCCAAATTGATAAGCTCTGCAATGTCGATTGGCGGGGGATTTGCCGGGCCATATTTCGAGTATCCCGCAACAATTGTTATATCAAATGCCCTAGTAAAGGAATCAAACCACGAAAGGGTTGCTCGATTAGCATAATAATACAAGCTAAAAAGCAAAACGATGCATAACCCAGAGAACACACACTTAAAAAAAACTCTCTCCCCACCCAAATATCTCACCGGAGACATACATTGTCACTAACTCTACAACATCCACTACTGTAAATATCAACAAAAAAGGGTTATAAAACCATTTTATCAAGGTGTTGTCATAAAAGCGCATTAGGATTCGGGCTTTTATTTCCTGCAGAACCGCAACCTTGATGGATGAGTAATAGTACTCCGAAAATCTATTATTTAAGCGATAAAGTTTTTGGGCAATTTCTGATTTTGTTTTTGATAAACGGGCTCTTTGCATGAAAGGCGTCTTGCAATGTACTTCCAAGGTTCTCACGTCTGTGTTAGTGTACGCAGACGCAATCAATTTTTGAGAGTCAATGATACAATCCACAAACGTAGTTTCATTTCCAGATAGACCAATATTGCAAAAAGAGCAAGCGATAAATTGGCATTCAATAAAATTTGCAAATGAGAAAGAGCTACTTTCAAATCTGCAATTTTGGAACTTGATTTTTCTCCACTGATATCTGTTCCAAAAACAGCTTTTGAATTCACAATCCTTAAAGGTAATATTTGATAAATCTCCGACGAAATCACAAACATGAAATTTTTTATCTGATATTAACTTATGGTCACCTTGGTATTTACTCCAATCACATATATCCTTATATGGGCCACTTCCAGTAAACAAGTTAGACCAGTTAAATGTGGCAAGGTCTTGACGACTCGTTTTGCCATCATATGTTGGTTCCCAATAGTTACAAGTTCGATGATAACCCATAGAAAATCGCCTTTCACCTTCTTTGGGGGAGGACTTCGAGCCAGTAGTGGTCGGGGTCTTCGCAGAAGTAGATGCCCATGGCCGGGTTTTCGTAACAGATGCAGCCCATCTTTTCGTGGCGGGCGTGGGCCGCTTCGAAGTCGTCAGCCTCGAAAGCCAGGTGGAATTCGTCGTCCCCGAGGTCGTAGGGCTCCTTGCGGTCCCGGAGCCAGGTCAGCTCCAGCTGGTGGGAGCTGTTCCCGTCCTCGAGGTAGACGATGATGAAACTGCCGTCCGGCGCGGCGATCCGCCGGACCTCCGTCATATCGAAGGCGTCAGCGTAGAACGCAAGACTCCTCTCCAGGTCGAGCACGTTGAAGTTGTTGTGGACCATGGCGAATTTCATTTTTTACTCCCCTTTCTCCTCTTGTGAAGGCCGTTTTCAGTGTCGGCGCGGGCCACGGCGGCCCGAAGAGGGACGCCCCGGACGGCCCGGTCGGCCGCTCCTTTCAGGCCGCTCGGGCAGATGGGCCCCCGGCACGGGTTCGGGCAGCTTCACCATCTCCTCGGTCGGCTGTTCGCTGTGGAACGTCACGCCCAAAAGCTCCTCGATGGCCGGCAGATAATAGGCGCCGTATTCGCACAGGAAACTGATGCTCGTCCCCCGGTGCCCCGCCCGGCCCGTCCGGCCGATGCGGTGAATGTAATCCTCGGCCTGCTCCGGCAGGTCGTAGTTGATCACCAGCGAAACGTCGTCCACATGGATCCCCCGGGCCGCCACGTCGGTGGCGATGACGATCTTTTCCGTCCCCGCCCGGAACTTTTCGAGGATCTGGATCCGCTTCATCTGAGGGATGTCCCCCGACAGCACCGGGACCTGGAACCCGTATTTGGCCAGATCGTACTGAAGACGCAGATTCACATCCTTCCGGTTGCCGAAGATGATGACCCGCTCGTACTCACGGGTCTTGAGGATGTGGAGCAGCAGCCCCAGTTTTTCCTCCCGCGAAACCGAAAAGAAGGTCTGGTCGATGTTCTCGCTGACCAGTTTTTCCGGCTCGCTTTCGATGACCGCGGGCTCCGTCAGCCATCCGGCGCTGAGCCGCAGGATGCTCTCTTCGAGGGTGGCACTGAAAAGCATGGTCTGCCGCACCCCCTTGGGAGGCAGCTGGTAGACGATGCGCTTGATGTCGGGGATGAAGCCCATGTCCAGCATCCGGTCGGCTTCGTCGATGACCAGGATCTCCGCGTTCTTGAGCTTCAGGTCGCCCGTCCGGCAGTAGTCGATGACCCGGCCCGGCGTCCCCACCAGCAGATCGATGGGCTTGAGCAGGCTCCGGCGCTGTTTCTCGTGATCCATGCCGCCGAAGACCACCACGCTTTCGAGCCCGGTGAAAACGCCCAGCTCCAGCGCGTCCTTGTGGATCTGCATGGCCAGCTCCCGCGTGGGAGCCAGCACCACCATGCGGGGTGCGCCCGGTTCCGGCGCCGTCGGCCGGGGCCGGTTCAGCATGAGGGTGAAGCCCCCCAGCAGAAAGGCCGCCGTCTTGCCGGTGCCCGTCTGGGCTTTTCCGGCCACGTCCCGGCCCGCCAGCACATGGGGAATGGTGAGCGCCTGAATGGGGGTGCAGTACTCGAATCCCGCATACTGGACTCCGAACTGGACCTCGGGGTGCAGGGGCAGATCAAGAAAGCGCGTCTTGCCCTCGGCGGGAGGGACTTCGCGCAGAGACTCGGGGTGAACGATTTTTTCCTTCGTTTCCGGAACGCTCCGGGGAGCGGCGGACTCGGACTCCTTCGGAGCCGGCTTCTTCCGGGCCTGAGGGGTCCGGGGCGGCTTTTCGCCCTGAGCGGGCGCTCCGGCGCGTTTTTTCTCCTTGTGCTTCCCCTCTCCGCGGGACTGCGGCGGGGTCTTTTGGGCTTCCCCCGCCGCTTCCCGGCGGGGCGTTTCCTCGGGCTTGACGCCGAAAAGTTTTTTCAAAAATCCAAACATATCATCCTTCTTCAGTTTTGGCGACGGTCTCCCCGAGCCAGGCGCGGAAGGGTCCGGCAAATTCGGGACGCTTCAGGCCGAACTCCACCGTGGCTTCGAGGAAGCTCAGTTTGTCGCCGATGTCGTAACGCTTGCCCGCAAAGACGCGCCCGTAGACGTGCGCCCCTGCTTCCATGAGTTTCCGGGTGGCGTCGGGCAGCTGGATCTCCCCGCCCTTGCCGGGAGGCGTGGCCTTGAGGCAGGGAAAGATTTCGGGCGTGTAGATGTACCGGGCCGCCACGGCCAGATCGCCGGGAGCGTTTTCCGGATCGGGTTTTTCCACCAGCTGCTCCACCTCGACCACGCCGGGGGCGATCTCCTTTCCGGCGGCGATGCCGTAGCGGTGGACCAGTTCACGGGGCACGCGCTCCAGCGCCATGACGGTGCCCTGGGTCCTGTCGAAGACCTCCATCAGCTGCCCCAGCACGGGAACGCCGTTCGAGGAGCCCATGACCGTGTCGCCGTTCAGGATGGCGAAAGGTTCATTCCCGACGAACTCCTCGGCGCAGAGGATGGCGCCGCCCAGGCCGTCGAGGACCTTCTGGTACACGTGGGAGATCCGGACCTTGCGGGCCGTTTCCATGACTTCGGCCAGTTCCCCCAGACGGTTCTTCTTCGCCAGCTGAGCCTCCAGCGCGGGAGCGGGGGCGAAGACGTTGAGCAGAGACTCCTTGCCCTCGGAAATGATGAGCAAAATTTCCTCGATGCCGCAGGCGGCGGCCTCTTCCACCACATACTGCAGAACGGGCTTGTCCACCAGGGGGATGAGCTCCTTGGGCACCGACTTGGAAAAGGGAAGGAACCTCGTCCCGAAACCCGCCGCGGGGATCACCGCCTTGCGCACCTTGCTCATAATTGCGGCCCTTCCGTGACGATGTCGGGCTTGATGACCTCGATGCCGTGGGACTTGCAGACCGCGGAAAGCCGGGCGAACATCGCTTCGTCCTCGTAGGTCCCGATGATGGCTCCGCCCGAGCCGGTGAATTTCGCCGAGGCTCCCACGGAACGGGCCAGTTCCACCATCTTGCGGTTCATGGCCGAAACGGAGCCGCCGCAGACCTGGACCCGCAGGTCGAAATTCCGGTTCAGGATGCCGGGGATCACGGAAAAATCCCCCTTCTCGAGGGCCTTCTTGAACGCGACGGTCATGTCCGCCCACTCCCGCATGGCGGCGAGGACCTCGGGAACGCCCGATTCGAAATCGTCCCGAAGCCGGCTGTGGAGGATCTCGGAACCTTCCGCCAGGTCCGTGCGGTAGGCCACGTAGAGCTTCAGCGCTTCGGGGATGACGATGGGCTCGTAGCGGCCGATGCCGTGAAGCTCCATGTACTCCTTGTCGAAGTCCATGTAGACGGGGGTGTTGTAGGCCTGAGCCACCCGGTCCTGAAGACCGGCGGGGATCGAAAGCTCCTCCCGTTCCGTGGCCAGCACCAGATTGGCCAGGTGAGCCGGATCGATGTGCAGTTCGTAGAACTTGAACAACGCCCGCATGGCCGCGGTGATGATGGCGGAGGAACCGGCCAGCCCCAGCCGGTTGGGGATGGTGCTGCCGTAACGCATGGTGAAGTTCCGGTCGGCGATCCGGATCCCGGATTCGTGACAGAAACGGTTGAAGCGGTTGACGGCGGCCTTCAGCAGCCGGATCCCGCCGTAATAGCCGTAGACCCGGACATCCTCGCTCAGGGCGTCCATGTTCTTGAACACGTTCGAGTCCCTTCTGGCGAGCAGAAGTTCCAGTTCGGGGGTCTCGTACAAGGTCACATCGGCCGAATAGTTGCGGAAGACGAAAGCGATGGTCTTGCCGTGATAGCCGTCGGAAGGATTGCCGACCAGCGCGGCCCGTGGATAGGCTGATTCTTCGATTATCATGATTGCTTCAACTCCTGGAAATGGACAGTCATGTATATAATATACAGCCTCAACGACTTTTTTACAAGGCGGAACACCCCCGGAAGTTGCCGCGGCGGGCCAAAAAGAGGGATGTATCCGCAAAAAAAATCCCTTTTTTCGTCGGACTCGTTTGCACTTTGCGTTTTTTTGTGGTATAATATAGGAGGTGCATGTTCCGTTTCCGGGCGGCCGTAAGGAACGGCTCCGGCGGAAGAACGATGTCGAAAGGGAGGGAGGTGATTTTCCGTGAGCGAGGAACTGCCGCAGGGCAACGAGATGATCCTGGTCGTCGATGACCACGAAACCATCTGGGACTTCCTCATCGAAGCGCTCCAGATGCTGGGCTATTCCGTACTTCTGGCGGAAAACGGCCTCGACGCCGTCACCATCTACAAGGAAAATCCCGGCATGGTGGACCTGGTGCTTCTCGACATGATCATGCCCAAATCGGGCGGCCATGAGACATTTCTCAAACTCAAGGCCATCGATCCGCAGGTCAAGGTCCTTCTTTCCAGCGGCTTCGTCAACGAAAGCGCCGTGGAAGACCTGCTGGCGCAGGGGGCTTGCGGCTTCATCCCCAAACCCCACCGGCTTCCCGTCATCGCCAGGGCCATCAGGGATGTGCTGGACGGCAAAACGCCCGTCCTGCCCGGTGTCTGCAATGGATGACTGGATCGAGATCGCTGCCGACGAGCGGCACATCAGGCGGGAACGGGCCAAGGCCAGGGAACTGCGGGAAACGCCCTACTTCAAAGAGCTTTTCGCCAGAGGCATCTGCCATTACTGCGGGAAAAAATTTCCCCGTGAAGAGCTGACGATCGATCATATCGTCCCCATCTCACGGGGCGGTCGGAGCACCCGCGGCAACATGGTGGTCTGCTGCCGCAGCTGCAATCAGGCCAAGAAATACCTGACTCCGGCCGAAATGATTTTGCGGAACGCCGGTGCGGAAAGCTCCGCCCCCGCTCCCGACTCCTCCGCCGGCGACAAGCCGTAACAAATAGGCTCACTCCCGGTCGGAGCCCTTGTGCCCGAGAATCTCTTCGGGGGCTGCCCCGAGACGGAGAGCCTCGACGCAGTATCCGGTGATCTGGCGGCCGATCTTGAGCTTCACGCCCCCCGAGCCGTTCACTCCGGCGGGATCGCCGCGCTCCGCCGTCCCGGCGGGGCCCGAGCCCGTCCCCCGCATCTCGAGTTCGGTGTTCTCGCGGACACAGGCCGTCAAAATCTTCCCGTACCGGAAGGTGATCCCGAAGGCATACGCCTCGGGGTTGAAAGTCGTTTCCAGCATGATGCCGTCACCGTAGCTGATCGTGTTGTGACCGCACCCGGAAACGAGGAGACACGAGACCAGCGCGGAGAGGAGCGCAGCGGTCCGCAGGAAATGGCTCACGCCGCTGAACGCTTCGGACGTTCTTTTCTTCATTTTGGGGTCCTTTCAATTTCTGGTGAAAAGCGAAACGCAGAATCCGATCCCTGCGCCGACGATCCCGGCCAGATATTTGACCCAGCGCCAGTTCAGCTCCAGGGCGCTCACCCGGTGGACGAGCCCCGACTGACCGTTGCCGTGCAGGACCTTGTAATCCCTGGTCAAGGCCCCTTTGATCTCTTCCATCCCGGCTTCCAGCTTGATCAGTTTGGAAAGCACATCGTTTTCGAAATCGGTCATTTTCCGCCTGCCTTCCATGCCGAAACTCCGAAAAGCCGCACGCCCCAGTAGGCCATGTTGGCGGAGTTCCGGGAGATGCCGTCCTCGATCAGCACCCGGCGGAACAAATCGTCCGCCTGTTTCCGGCTCCACCCCTCCGGATGGGTCCGATAGATGAAGTCGTGGAGGAAGGCCGCCCGGAGCGCTTTCTGGTCTCCCGGCGGGAAAACGATCCGCCAGAAAACGCGGGGGACGCTGGCGCCGTCGGAGGAAAAGCCCGACGGCACCCTGAGATCGCCGCAAACCAGTTCCTCCCGGAGCGTGAAGACGTTCCCCATTTCGTCCGATCCGTGGATGTCGACAAGCATGTCACGCCTCCCCCGCCGCCGCGAAGACGGCGTCAAGCGTCGGTGCGTCGATGCCGAGTTTTTCCGCAGCGGCGGCAAAGTCGGCGTTGTTCCGGTCCAATTCGTTGACGCTGTTCCACCAGAATTGCAGGTCGGCGTCGCTCGCGCAGGCTTCCCGCAGGGAGGTGAGCAGCTCGGGGAAGCGCTCCCGCAGGACCGAGATGAGCTCGTACCTGGTGCAGGTGGTCCGGGGCGGGGGCTCCGGGGCCGGGTGCGCCCCGCGCCACTCTTGAGCCTCCTCCTCGGTCATGGTGAAGCCGTGGGCGGTCATGAGCTCCGGCGAGCTGGAAAAGTTGCTGACGGTCCGCCCGTCGGGGAGTGTGAAGGTCGCCGGGGCGGGGAGAAGAGTGTCGTTTTCGATCTTGTACTGCATGTTTTACCTCACCGGATCGCCTGTTCGAGGGCTTCGATGCGGGCGATGAGGGCCGCCAGCGTGGTGGCCGAACCGCCGGTCGGGGTAAAGGCGAGGTCTCCCGCGATGGTGAGATTCCCCTGCCAGTCGAGGACCTCGATGTTCCGCCGTGCGTTGTTGCCGCTGCCGTTTCCGGTGACGCGGGCTCCGGAAACCAGCGCGTTATACTGTCCCGTCACCAGCTGGGCCGTATCATAAGCGGCGCAGTAATTCCCAGCCACGAAACTGCAGGGACGGTTTGTCGAGCAGTAATTGCCGACGCAGACGGCCCCCTGTCCCGACGCGTTGACCGTGCAGGAGACACCGACGGTCATAGATGCCTCGCCGCGGGCGATGCTGCCTTTCCCGGCCGCGACTGCGTATGATCCCGTGGCGTAGGCGCTGCCGAGTGAGACGGAGTTGCCCGGTGCGTCGCTCCACTGCGTCGAGCCGGGGCCGTAACCCTGCATTATCTTGCCTGCGGCGTTGAGACCGCCGCCGAGGATCTGGTCCCCGGCAAGGGTGTTCCCGCCGCTCAGCCGGGCATATTCGCTCAGGTCGGGAACGGCCCACCCTTCCCAGCTCTCGCCGTTCCAGGAAAAGGCGAGCTCGGAGGTGGTCCCGGCGGCGAGGGTCGGGATGGCGAAGCGCCAGACGAGGGCGGCGGGCCACGTCACGGTCACGGCGGGCGTCGGCATGATGATGCGGAGTTGGAAAGCGTTGGTCCTTCCCGCGGCCGGAGTCGGGAAAGTCATCGTCACGGCTCCGGCGGGAGCGAAAGAGTAAACCTTGCCCGGTTCGGGGATGAAGCCGGAGGTCAGTTCCTCGAGCTCGAGCCCCTCCACGCTCACGGCGCCGATGCTTTGAGGCGTGACGACTGCGTCGGTTGCCGTGACGGGCGCCGCGGGGACCGCGTTGGTGGCCCTGTTCCGGATGAAGAGGGGGAAGAGGTAGACTTGACTGGAACTGTCGGTCAAAGTGGCCGTGCAGGCAAGGGTTTCTTCGCCCCGGATCGCCTCGGTGAGCGAGGCGGAATCCATCGTTTCCAGGGTAACGACGAGGTCGGTCCCTTCCCGGGTCACGGTCCCGGAAAGAAGGGTTTCGCCCTCCCAGTCGTTCCCCACCAGAAACGTCCATTCGCCCCCGGGATCTTCGACCCCGGAAATAGTGATCCGCGCCGGAATGGCCCGCCACAAAGAGAGGGGGACCGGACGCTCCGACGGTTCGACGGTGTATTCGACACTCTGCATTGCTGTCTCCTTATGATCGCAGGATCGCCGCTTGCGCAACGGAAATGACGCTCACGGAATCCATGTACCACTCCTGACCGGGAGCGGGAAGCATGGTCCTGCCGTTGTGAAGGTCGTCCCCGGAGCCGACGATGGCTCCCGTGGCAGGGTCGACCTGAATGGAAAAATCGTAACTGTTCCCCGCTTCGCCCACGGTGTAATACCGCCACTGGGGATACTCGCCGCCCGGATCCAGCCCCGGACTGCGGACTCCGTACTCGGTGCTCATCAGCTGCCACCGGTAGTTGGAATAAGTCTCGTCCCCGGTATTCGGGTCGTACTCGACGTCGGCGTCGCAGATGTAGTTCTCGACCTTGACGGTCACGGGGAACCAGCCGTAGGGATCCCGGTCGAATTCCGCCTCTTCGATGCTTCCCAGGGGGTACCAATTCCCGGCGTGTCGGATCCAGTCCCGGTATTTGAGGGCGATCCATGTTCCGCCGGTGTATATTTTTTTCCCGATCAGCGGGTACCAGGCGCCGTTGTGACAGACTTTGACCATTTGCGCTCAATCCCGGATCCACAACATGCCCTCGACGGGGGTCGCGGGCGCGGTCGAAGAGAGCACGACGGTCATGGTCCCGGCCGGGCCGGTCGCCCCCGTGGCGCCCGTTGCCCCGGTCGCCCCCTGGGGGCCTTGGACGCCCTGTATCCCCTGCGGTCCCTGCGGACCGGCGGCCCCCTGAGGACCGCGAAGAGGGAGGGCCGCGGACCAGTCCCCGGATGTTCCGGAAAGTTTGAAATACAGATCGCCGTTTTCGATGTCGAGGAACGCGAAGCCCGCCGACTCGGCGTCGTACAGAGATCTTCCGGCAAGGAGCCCCCGCGCGTCCGGCGCGAAGGAGCTTCCCGGTTCGCCCGTATCCCCCTTGGGGCCCTGCGGGCCGGCGGCCCCGGTCTCTCCGGTGTCTCCCTTGGGGCCCTGGGGGCCGACGGAGCCGGGGTCCCCCGTTTCCCCCTTGAGGCCGCGGGGGCCCATGGGGCCGGTATCGCCGGTGTCCCCCTTGGGGCCCTGCGGCCCGGTATCCCCGGTGTCCCCTTTGGGGCCCTGGGGGCCCGTTTCGCCGGTTTCGCCCTGGGGCCCGCGGGGGCCGATGGCGGAGATTCCCGTATCCGAACCGTTGACCTGCCAGGTGCCGCCCGCGGTGATGACGGGAGCGGCGGCGGAGGTCTGTTCCGCCACGAGGGCCCTGACGCTGCCCGCGGTCAGGTAGGGCAAGGGGAGCTCTGCCGGGGACTCCGCCCCCGGCGGCGCCACCCGGTTGCGGATGACGATCTCGAACTGCACCGCCAGCGCGGGGGCCTCCCGCCCGGAAGCGAAGCCCAGCAGTTCCGCGTGGAAGGAACGTTTTTCCGAACTCCCCAGCGCGGAAGCAAGGGGGACGTTGTTGGTATGGGCCACGGGGATCCTGACCTCGTTCCCGGTCGCGGTTATGTTCTCGGTCACCGCCAGAAGCACGGGTGTGGCGGGATCCCAGTCGTCTCCCGCATAAAACTCCCACGCGGCGTAATCCTCCAGGCCTTCCCAGGGATCCCCCGACGGGCCGCTGAGTTTCAGCACCAGTTCCGTTTCCAGTCCGCGGGTGATCTCGGGAACCTTGCTTCGCTGCAGATTGCCCGCGCCGTCGGTCCGTTCGCCTCTGACGCCGTCGACCTGCAGAAAGACTGTGATACTTTGCATTGTTGCTCCTCCTTATTCGATTGGGTCGAAATATCGCGCAAAATCCGGATGGGTGGAAAGGTCCGCCGCGCCGAAAAGCCGGACGATGCCGCGGGCGGAAAACTGCCCCGCGTATTCCCCGGCCAGATAGCGCCCCCCGTCGTGCCATCCGCGTCCGGCGACGGGCGGAGGCGGATAGCCGTTGTCGGGTTCGGACCAGCCCCCTTCGAAAGCGATCCTGCAGACGGCGCTTCCCCGAGTCCAGTATTCCGGAATCTCCGCTTCCAGCAGAATGTATCGGCCGGTGTCGAGGCGGCCGTTCCAATAGAAGTTGTCGGTGTTCAGGTACCCGTATTGATAGGACTGGTAATAGTGATCGATCCAGGAGACGGCGCCCGTATTGGGATCGCGCACCTTCGAGCGGATGTTCAGCGGAACGGTCATGTACCGCATTTTCCGGATGAGTTCGTACCGCTGGAGCGGCCAGGCCGGATCCATAATCTGCGTCCGCATCCGGAGAGAGGCGTAGGGGCACGGGACCGTCTCCGTACCGAGAAGCGTCTCTTCGGTCTGCGCGAAGATGCCGCTCCAGTCGGGCACGGCCTCCCAGTAAACTTCGGGGATCGGACGCCCGAGCACTTCGGTTTCGGCGGGAAACGAAAGGTACTTCCAGAGAAGCTCCCAGTCGAGCCGGGTGTTCCGTTCCCGTTCCCCGGCCTTGCGGCGCAGCGAAAAATCGAAATCGGGAAGCTGCTCCGACCCGGTGTCGGGCCAGATGTGTTTCCGCACTTCGGCGAAAAAGCCGTATGCGGCATTCAGGAAGGTGCAGGGATCCACCCCGTTCATCCGGCCGTCGACCAGCCCCATGTCGCTCCAAACGCTCATCCGAGGTAGTACCTGCTGCTGAAGTCGATCACGCCCCCCTGCCACAACTGGACGAAGGAACGGGGCGGGGATCCGCCCGAAGTAAGCTGAGCGAGGGGCCAGCAGATCTGCTCTCCGGGGATATACCCGCCGTACATGCCCTCTTCGATCGAGAAGAAGAGGTTCCAAACACCGCCGGAACGCCGGGCATTGAGCAAAGCAAGCAGAAGCCTGCTGCTCGACGGCTTCTGCAGTGTCGCTTCTTCCACGATCCTCGGGCCGTCGCCGAAGGTGGTTATGGCCATTCCGCCGCCGATGGTGACGGTAGCGTCTTCATTTTCCGTCACGGCGAACATGCCGGTGTAGCCGGAAGAGCCGCCCCCGCCCAGGTAGATCACCGCGTCGGGTGTGGCGGCGGAACTGCGGTAAAGGACCTCCGCCCGCCCCCCGGCCGAGAAATGGAAATCCCCGTCCGGTTTCGGCACGACGTACCGGTCCGGCGTTCCCCGCACATCGCGGACGACGGCGGGCCCGACGACCTGGACCAGCCCCCCGTGCCCGGAGGGGATGTTTTCCGTGGCGATGCCCCAGAGGAAACACTCCTCGGTCACGGCCCGGCCGAAAAGCACGGGCCGGCGGAAATCGATCCCCGTTCCCGGCCGGGGCTCGGGACAGATCTCCACAGCCCGGCCGACGGGCAGGAGCTCATCGGTGACGTTGCGGACCGGAAGCAGCACTTCGCCGCCGCGGGAGGGGGCCGGCTCGAAGGAACGGGAGAGTTCCTCCTGCCGGAGCAGCGCATTGAGCGCGTTGTACCGCGCCGCGGGTTCGGGCTGCCAGGGGCTGCCCGGCAGAACATCGTTCAAAGCCTCCACGGGAACCGGAATATCTTTCATTTCTTACGCTTGGTCTCCTTTCCGGAAATGAAGGAAACGTCAAGATATTCCGCTCCGGAACCGGAGAGCGGATGCGGGGGAGCACGGATGCGCGCCCCCCGTCCCCTCGCGGAGAAAAAATAAGGAAAAAATAAAAAAAAAACGTTTTTTGCGTAAAAATGATTTGACTTTTGCGCGTTTGCAGTATAAAGTATACACCGGACCAGTCCGGGTGCGCGAAAGGTTTTTCCTCTTGCGCTCTTTACGGACGGGACTGTTGTCAAACCCAAAGTCACTACTCACCAAAAAGAAAGGAAAAGTGTCATGCAAGCGTTGGGGATCATAAGCATAGCCGTCATGGTCATCGGTCTTATCGGGATGATCATCTGCAGCAAGAAGCAGAAGACCAATCCTGCCATGCAGCCCGTTTCCATCGGTCTTTTCGTCGTGGTTTTGGCCGGCGCCATCGGTCTGCTGGTCGAGCGCGGAGTCATCGGCGGGGGAGCCAACTCCGTCATGGAAAGTGAACTGGCCTTCCTGGCCTCCCGCGGCCACGCCGCCGGCGATTACCTGAAGAAAGTCGCCCCCGGCAAGAAGATCCTCATCATCGCCGAGCCCAACTTCGACAAGAGCGCCCAGATCACTGCCATGGTCGACATGATCAAGAAAGCTTACGGCAGCCAGGATGTGACCATCGCCGCCATTCCGGTTCCCGCCAGCACTGAAGACAATCCCCAGCCCATCGAAGAGGTCATGAAGGCCAAGGACTTCGACAAGCTGACCGACCAGTACAAGGATGCCGGCATCATCATCTCCCTCATCGGACTGCCCTCCAATGCCCGGTCCATGAAGGCTTTCTCCGCCAATCCGGCTCCCAAGTTCTTCCTGCTGAGCACCGGCATCGGCACCGGCAAGTTCGTCCAGGAACAGATGAACAAGGGCGTCATCGTCGGCGCCGTCGTTCCCAATCCCAAGGCCAACTACGACCTCAAGGCCCCCGCGGATCCCGCCAAGGCCTTCGCCATCCGCTTCGTGCTGGTCACCAAGGAAAACCTGGCCGCCAACAAGCAGTTCTTCGAATAAGTTCCGCTTGTTCTTCCGGGACCGCATCCGGCGGTCCCCCATTCCGCCTTGCGCCTTTCCGGCGCCGGGCGGGATGATGAAAACGCCGGTCCCGGTCCACGGGAGTGGCGTTTTTCTTTTTACGTAAACACTCGGGAAACAGCATGAGCCAGGAAAGCACCGCCAGGCCCCCCCGGCCCCGTCAGACGCGGAGCTCGGAAGGAGTCGACTTCTCCAGTTCCCTCGACTCCTACCTGAGCAGCGTGGGCCGTCTCGGTCAGGTCGACGCCGACGAGCAGCAGGCACTGGTGGGCGCCATCGACGACGCCCGGCTGGAGCTGGAATCCCTGCTTTCGCGCTTCGGCTTCGTGGCTTTGGAGTACTGCCGAGCCCTGGAAAGCTGCTGCAACACGGGCGACTCCCCCGAAGATTTCTTCCTTTCCTCCTCGCTCCGCCGGGGAGCCGATGCGCTGCCGCCCCGACTGCCCGGAGAGCTCCGCCGCTGGCTCACCGAAATCAGGAAGGCCCACGCCAAGCTGGAAAACGCGTTCCGCACCGGCGCGGACTGCGCCGCCGACCGGGAAGCCTTGAGCACTCTCCTCAAGAAGTTCCGCCCCAACGGGTTGATCCTGGACGAACTCTGCCGGACCGCGACCGGATACGAGGAGCTGAACCCCGGCCTTTCCAGCCAGCTGGAAGAGCGGTTCCTGATGAACGAAGAGGAGCTGCGGGCCGCCCTCGACGCCCTGAAAGCGGCCCTGGACCGCCTCGATGCCCTGAACCGCAAGATGGCCGAAGCCAATTTGCGGCTGGTCATCAGCATCGCGGGAAAATACCGGGAAAGCACCGTCCCCCTGAACGACCTCATCCAGGAGGGGAATCTGGGGCTCATGGTGGCGGTCCGGCGTTTCGACTTCCGTCTGGGGAACAAATTTTCCACCTACGCCGGGTGGTGGATCAAGCACTACATCCTGCGGGCGCTGGCGGAGCAGTCACGGGTGGTCCGGCTGCCCCGGCACATGATCCAGGCCATCCAGAACATGAACAAGGCCGAACAGCGCTTCATCCAGAACGAGGGCCGGGAACCGGAGATCGAAGAACTGGCCGCGCTCCTCGAAATGCCCCTCGCCCGAGTCAGCGCCCTGCGCAAAATGGCCGCCCAGAGCATTTCGCTTCAGGCCGCCGCGGATCCCGAGGACGAAGACGGGACCAGTCTGGAAGAGCGGATCGGCACCGGAGAAAAAGACGAACCGTGGCGCAATTACGCCCGGCAGCTGCTCACCGACCGGCTCAACGAAATGCTCAATACTCTGCCCGAACGCGAGCGGCAGATCATCGTATACCGCTTCGGCCTCTGCGGGGAAACGCCCCTGCCCCCCGGCGAGATCAGCGCCAGGCTGAACCTTTCCCGTGAGCGGGTGCGCCAGCTGGAAAACAAGGTCCTGGCCCAGCTGCGTTCCCAGGAGTATCTGAAATTCATCGACGGCCTTTCACACCTTGACGATTGAGGAGGATTTTCTGTATGGACAAAGTGTACGTTCTGTTTCTGGCTCTGACGGCGGCAACCTGTCTCGCGGGGGCTCCCGCCGCTTCCGCCCCTGCGGCCAAGGCTCCGGCACCTGCGGCGGCGAAAACGCAGACGCCGCCCCCGGTCCCCGCCAAGCCGGCGGTCCCCGAGAAAAAACAGCCCTACGAACTCTGGCTCACCGCCCAGACCGCGGCCCTCAAAGCCGCCGCCGCCGGCAAGGCCGAAGAGGCCCTCGCCGCTTTCGATGAAGCGGAAAAGGTCGCCAATCAGCCCACCCTCAAAAATCAGTCCCTTTACGAAAAAGTCGCCTTTCTGGCCGCATCGAAGCGTTACGACGAAGCCCTCGCCCTCCTCGGACGGCCCGTGGCCAGGAACCGCAACACGGCCTTCCACAGGGCCCGTGTGCGCCTCTTCGCCGGGGAAATCATGCTCCGCCAGGAGCGTTGGGACGACGCCGAAAAGGAGCTGCGGAAAGCCCTCGAAGCGGATGGCTCCACCACCTGGATCTCGGCCGACGCCCGGCTCGATCTGGGCCGCCTCTGCGAGCGGCGCAAGGACACCGCGGGGGCGCTGAAGTATTACAACGAGCTCACCGGAGACGCCGGGTTGCTGCCGGGGAACCGGGTCCGGGGCGTGATGGCCGTTGCCGAAATGTATCTCGGGGCGGATGAGTGCGAGAAGGCCCTCGCCGCTCTGGACGAGGCGGCGAAGATCGAACAGATCCCCGCCGACAAGGAAACGGAGCTGGCCCTGCTCCGCTGTGCGGTGCTGCGGAAACAGAACAAAAAAGCGGAGGCCCTCAAAGTCCTGCGCGAGGCGGAACGGATCGCCGGACGGAGCCCCTTCTGTCAGGCCCATCTCCTTTGCGCTTCCGCCGCCTTGCTGCTGGAAATGAACCGCATCCCCGAGGCCCGGAACATGATCCTGCGGGCCAGGGCCGTCCGGGGCGCCGGAGCGAGTGCGGGCTTCGACCAGGAGCTCTTCGCCCGCATCAACCGGGAGTTCGCCAAATTCAACCGCCAGCGTCAGGAACGGGAACGGCGGGCCCGCGCCTGGCAGCAGAGGCAGAAACAGAAACAGCAGCAGCAGAAACAGCAGCAGCAGAAAAAACAGCAGAACAAGGGAAAATAAGCCGAAATGCCGGAACTTTGTCGGATCGCCGCCGTGGTCCCCCGTGTGAAGCCGGGGGACGTCGTCTTCAATACCGATGAGGTCATCGCCTGCGCGAAAAAAGCCGTCGCCGGAGGAGCCGGACTCGTTCTCTTTCCCGAACTCTGCCTCACGGGGGCGACCTGCGGCGACCTTTTCGGTTCCGCCGTGTTGCTCTGCCGGGCGGAAGAGGGGCTGTGCAAGATAAAGGCCGCTTCACGCGAACTGGATGCGGTCATCGCGGTCGGGCTGCCCCTGCTGTGCCGGGGTTCCTTGCTCGACTGCGCCGTCGTGCTCCGGAACGGCGTCATCGCGGGCGTGGCGGGCAAATACGGCACCGCGGGAACTCCTTTCGCCTCTTTCGGCGAGATCGAAGGAACGGAATTCGCCTTTGCCGGAGAAACGCTCCGTTTTGCGGATCTTCCCGTCTTCGAGGCCGGGGAATGCCGTTTCGCCGTGTGCGTGGGCAGCGACATTTCCATGCCGCTTTCTCCCGCCCCCGAGCTGGCCTGCCGGGGCGCGCAGATCCTGCTCAATCCCTGCGCCGAAGGGGAATTCACCGCCGTTTCCCGTGAACGTTCCGCCCTTCTCGCCGCGCTCAGCGGCCGGCTGGTCGCAGTCATCGCTTCGGCCGGCGCCGGTCCCGGAGAATCGGGAACCGAAATGATTTACGGCGGCCGGGCGGCGATCTTCGACAACGGTTGCGTCGATGCGGAAAACACGCCGCTGGCCGAAGAAAGTTCCATCGTTTTCGACGATATCTTCCCCCGGCGGCTGGAATTCCGCAGACTGCGGGAAAAGAATTTCCGCTGCCGGGCCGGAAAGGGAGGTCCGTTCGTTCCCCTGGCGCCCCTGCCGGAGCCGCCGGACTGGAGCTGTCTGCACCTGCCCGCCAACCCATTCGTGCCGGAAGACCCCGAGGAACTGGCGCTCCGTTGCCGGGAACTCACTGCCATCCAAAGCGCCGCACTGGCCCGCCGCGTCGAAGCCGTCAAGGCCCGGAAACTGGTCCTCGGCCTTTCCGGCGGCCTGGATTCCACCTGGGCCTTTCTGATCTGCGTGGAGTGCTGCAAACGCCTCGGACGGCCCGCTTCCGACATCTGCGCCGTGACCATGCCGGGCTTCGGGACCTCGGGCCGGACCAGGGGCAATGCGGAAAAGATGGCGGAGCTTTTCGGGGCGGAACTCAAGATCGTCCCCATCGCGGAGGCCGTCACCGGACACTTCAGGGATATCGGACATGATCCCGAAGATCACAACGTCACCTACGAAAACAGTCAGGCGCGGGAACGCACTCAGATCCTCATGGATCTGGCCAACGACCTGGGCGGCATCGTCATCGGCACGGGGGACCTGTCGGAGCTGGCCATGGGCTGGTGCACCTTCAACGGCGACCAGATGGCCATGTACGGCGTCAACGGCTCCACGCCCAAAACGCTGATGCGTCATCTGGTGACCTGGTACGCGGAGCACATCGCCGGGAGAGAGGGGCGGCAGGTCCTGCTGGACGTGGTGGCGACCCCCGTTTCGCCCGAACTGCTCCCCGGAGCCCAGCATACGGAAAAGCTCCTCGGCAGCTACGATCTCCACGAATTCTTTCTCTGGCACACGGTCCGTTACGGCGAGACCCCGGAGTTCCTCCGCAAGGCCGCAGAGCAGGTTTTCGCCGGGAAATTCACCGCCGCCGAGATCGGCGCGGCACTCGAGGTCTTTTCGCGCCGGTTCCAGCGGCAGCAGTTCAAGCGCAATCCCATGCCCGACGGCGCGAAGGCGGGCACGTTCTCCCTCTCGCCCAGGGGCGACTGGCTGACGCCTTCGGACGGCGAAATGCCTCTTCTGTAGAAGGGGGAAGCCGATGGTCGATTACGGATTGAAGGACAAGGTGGCCCTCGTCACGGGAACGAACAACCCGCAGGGGATCGGCGCGGCGACGGCCCTCGCCTTCGCCCGCGAAGGGGCCAAAACGGTCCTGGTCTACAAAAAGGTGCTCCGGCCCTTCGACCGGAGCAGGACCGGCGGCAACGGGCCGGACAGGTACTACGCGGCCAACGCGGGAAATGCCGACGCCGTGGAAAGCAGACTCAAGGAGATGAACGCGGAGTACCTCATCCTCGAAAGCGACATTTCCGACGAAGACGCGGTGAAGAAGATCTACGAAGCGGCCCTGGCGCGTTTCGGCAGGGTCGACATTCTGGTCAACAATGTCGCCGTGGACGATGAAACCGGTCTCGACACGATCGAAAGGATCACGCCCGAGGTGATCGACAATACTTTTGCGGTCAACGTCCGGGGCAGCATCCTCATGATGCGGGAACTGATCGCCCGCAGGAGCGATCACGGCAGGATCATCAACATTTCCACCGACGCCTCCCAGGTCTTCGCCGGACAGATCACCTATGGCGCGAGCAAGGCGACCTTGGAGGCCCTCACCCGGAGCGTCGCCCTCGAAGTCGGGAAATACGGGATCACCGTGAACTGCGTCGCCCCCGGCCCGACCCAGACGGGCTGGATCGATACCGAACTGGAAAAAGCGGTCGTTCCGCTGATCCCCATGGGCAAACTGATCCGGCCCGAAGAGATCGCCGAAACCATTCTCTTTCTGGCGAGCGGACAGGCGGGAATGCTCACGGGGCAGATAATAAAGGTCTCCGGCGGCCACGCCCTCTGAGTCACTCTTGCGGGACGTAATTCTTTCTGGCGATGTCGACGGGGCGACAGGCGATCTCCTTCAGGAGCTTTGCCAGTTCTTCCGAACCGTGTTTCTCGGCGTAGTCGATCTCCTCCGCATAAACCGGGACCACCTGCAGAAACCGGACGGCATTGCCTTGCGGGAAGACGATCCGGGCGGCATCGGCGGGATAATTTTCGGGGCAATCGAAGAACACGCCGGCGAGATGCGTATTTTCGGCAAACGGGCCCAGGGAAATGGTGTGGCCCCGGCCGATCCAGGTGGATTCCTCCCAGGGGAACCGGGCGAGAAAACGGAGCAGCCTCATGGGCCAGGCGAACTCGATCTTCTTCATGGACGCTTCATCCGTCGGCCAATCGGCGGGCAGGGAAAGCATGAGTTCGATCCGGTCGGGCGCCTTGCCCCGGTCCGCCCGCGGCAAGGCCATGCGCCGGGCCCCCATGCCGCAGGTGAAGAGCCGCAGGCAGGGGTATTTTTCCGTCGGCTCGATGATATAGATGTCGATGTGCATTCCGTCGGGGGAGGATATTTCGTGGAAAACCGACTTGCAGGGACCGAAATTGGTCTCCAGATGTTTTTCGAAGGCATCGGCCTCTTCCGGAGAGTAGGTTTTCCGCGAATCACGCTTGCCGCCGGGCCGCTTTTTCACCACGAAAATGAGCAGACCGGCCGCGATGACGGCCAAAGCCAGGCCCGATAAAAAATAAACGCTGTTCGTCTGGATCCACTGCATTGCGCCTACCTCCCCGAATTGACGAAAGAATCGATGAACTCCCGCATTAATATACCCCGTCCCGGCCCGAATTGCAAGCCCGGCTGCGGTATAAAAACCCGAACCGGCCCCGGATTTTCGAATCCGTCCCGTTCGTGCCGTGGATTCCCATATTTCCGGCGGGGTCGGCAGGGGGAAAATCCCCGGGAGCCCATCGCCTTCAGCCATCCTGTTCCGGGATCCCGGCGGACCGGGCGTCGCGGGCGGAAAAGAAACATTGTTCCCACCGGTGATTGAGATGATCCCGGAAGAAGACGCCGTACTCGCCGTCGCCGTAGTAGTCGAAAAAGGCGCCGCGGACCGTCGTGCCGCGCAGGTGATCCAGCGACGCGATGTCGAATTGACAGACCGGGGAATCCTCGACCGTCGAGATCTGGCGGTAAAGGTTTTCCTTTGCCCACACCGCGTCCCCGATGTGCGCGTGTCCGTAAAAGTGGGCGCGGAAATTCGGCGGCAGCGGCAGCATCTGGGCCAGGATGTCCGACGGCCGGTTGCCGCCGGGGAAGGCGCAGTGCGCGAAAGTGAATACCGGTTTCCCCGTATCGGCGAAGCGTTTCTTGAGAGAAGTCCACGCCTCCCGGCGATAGGGATAGTTCGGCGCGGCGGGCAGGGTCTGGTGCTCCGCCCGCCAGCTGCCGTCGGCGGCGGCATGTCCGGAAAGAAAGAGCATCGTGAACTCGGGGAACTCTTCGCAGAACCAGAAATCGGAAAAACTCGGAGCCAGATGCCAGTTCTTTTTCCCCTTCACGGCCTCGAAGAAGGGGACCTGCGGCTTCTCCCCCCGCGCGACCATTGTCCGGTAGTAATCGAACTCGTGATTCCCCAGACAGTGATAGATCGGCAGCCGGAGAGAGTCCAATTTCCCGACCTGCATGTCGATCATGATCCGGAGTTTTTCCGGATCGCTCCCCTCGGCGGCGTCGCCGAGACTGCAGACCGCCTCCGCCCCCGAGTCCAGTCGTTCGAAATCGGAAAACGCCGCCTCGAAGTAGCGTTCCGCCCGCTCCGGTTCGCTCTGCTGCAGGTCGGAGATCAGCCAGAAACGGCGGAGCGCCTCCCTGCGCGCGCTTTTGAAGACCGCATCCAGTGAAAATGCCATAAAACACCTCGGGGTTTTGCGCGTTCCGCCGTTCCGCTATACGGCGAACCGTTTCAATTCCTTCAGAAGTTCATCGACTTTCAGCGGCTTGGCGATGTGGCCGTTCATGCCCGCGCGCAGGGACCTTTCCCGGTCCTCCTCGAAGGCGTTGGCGGAAAAGGCGATGATCTTCAATCTCTCCCCGCCGGGAAGTTTGCGGATGAGGGAGGTCGCCTCGTACCCGTCCATCACCGGCATCTGGACATCCATCAGGACGAAGTCGTAGGCATCGGCGCCCTTCTTCCGGATCATGTCCACCGCAACTTGGCCGTTGGGGGCGGTGTCGACGATCATGCCCTGCTCCTCGAGCAGCAGCACCCCGATCTTCTGGTTGAGGCTGCTGTCGTCGACCATCAGGACCTTCTTGCCGCGGAACGACAAGGTCCGTTCTTCCCCGGCCGCCGGCTCGGGACCGCCCTCCCCGCAGAACTGCAGGAGCGCCCGGCGCAGATCGGAAAGGAAGAGCGGCTTCGCGAGGAATCCCGTGACTCCCGCCTCTCTTGCCTCCTTTTCGATGTCGGCCCAGTCGTAAGCGGTCAGGATGATGATGGAAGCGTCCCCCCCCACGGCCCCGCGGATGCGGCGAACCGTTTCGATTCCGTCCATTTCCGGCATCTGCCAGTCGACGATGTAGACCTTGAAGGGATCGCCGTGGCGGAGCGATTCCGCCGCGCGGATGACGGCCTCCTTGCCCGAAGCGCACCATTCGCTGCGCATCCCGGCCTGCCGGAGCATGTCGGCGACGCTCTGGCAGGTGTTCACGTCGTCATCCACGACCAGACCGTGCAGGTCCTTCACTTCCGGGAGCACGGGATCGGCGGCTTTCTTCTCCGCGATCCGGAAATCCAGCGAAACGACGAATTCGGTCCCCTCGCCCTTCTTCGAGCGGACCGAGATCCGGCCCCCCATCATGTCCACGATGTTCCTGGTGATGGCCATTCCGAGTCCGGTCCCCTGGATGCCCGAGACCGTGGAGTTTTCTTCCCGCGTGAAGGGATCGAAGATCGTTTCGGCGAACTCCTCGCTCATGCCGATCCCGTTGTCCCGGCACCGGAATTCGAACGAGGCGTAGCCCGCGCCCGTCACGGCCTTCTGGATGATCCGCAGCGAGATCTTCCCGCCCGGATTCGTGTACTTGATTGCGTTGGAGATCAAGTTGAGCAGCACCTGATTGAGGCGCATCTTGTCGCAGTACACCAGCTCGTTCCGGACGTCCGCCGCATCGATGAGGAATTCGTGCCGTTTCGCCTGCATGTCCGCCCGGACGATCTCCCGCAGCGCGTGGATGATCTCCGCCAGAGACTCCGGCTTCTCGTTCAGGGTCATCTTGCCGGACTCGATCCGGCTCATGTCCAGGACGTCGTTGATCAGCGCAAGGAGATGCTCCGAGGAGCGCGCGATGGTGGCGAGATAATCCTCGACGCGGTCCTTGTCGTCGATGTGTTTCGCCGCAAGCCCGGTGAAGCCGATGATGGCGTTCATGGGGGTCCGGATATCGTGGGACATGTTGCTCAGGAAGGCGGTCTTGGCCCGGCTGGCGGCCTGGGCCATCTGCAATGCGTCTTCGAGTTCGTTCTGCTTCTTCTCGAGCTGTTCCCGCAGTTCGGATTCCTGCCGCCGCTGTTTCTCGATGGTTTCGGAGTACTCCGTCAGCTCCCGGTTGATCCCCGCCAGTTTCCGGTTGCTGACCCGGTAGCCGATCAAGGCGACGATCAATGCGACGATGCCCGCGACCGTGACGATCACGGGCAGGATATGGTCCTGCAGGAAGTCCATCATGGAATAGGTGTAGATCCGCCCCATGTAGGAATAGGCGGCCTTGTTGATGAAATCGGGGTCGAGGATCGTCAGACCGCGGTTCATCAGCAGCATGAGCCCGATGTTGTCCTCCGCGAAAGCCATGTGGATCTGGAAGTCGCTTTTGGCCCGCACCGTCCTGAGCGCATGGTATTTGCCCGGCTTCAGCAGGGCCTCCGACCGGAACCCGTTCAGGAACGTGCCGTCCAATGTGCCGTCCAGCACACCGTCGAGGCAGCCCTGGATGTCGTCGTGAAGCACGATCTTCGAATTCGGATAAGAATCCCTGGAGTAGTAGTACTGCATCAGGTTGTGCCGGTTGACGCCGATGCGCTTGTTCTTGCCGTCGCCGTAATCGTCCAGATAAGCAAGGTTGCTGGCGATGGTCGCCAGGCTTTTGCCGCCGATGATGCGGTAATCGTGCTTGACCGAATTGCTGACGTAAGCGGGGAACATCAGGTCGATCTTTCCCGCTTCGACCGCCTTGTATCCTTCCCGCTGATCGTCGAAGCAGATGAACTCCACCTTCAGTTTGTTTTCCAGTTTCAAAGCCTTGAGGAGCTCGCCTATGATTTCGATACATGCGCCGATGGGCCGGCCGTTTTCATCTTTTGCGGAAAAGGGGAGATATTTGTCGAAAAAGCCCACCCGGAGCACCTTGTGGCCGGCAAGCCATTTCCTTTCCTCAGTCGTCAGGTTGCGGCTCAGGACGGTATCGGAAAAGTACCGCTCCTGAAGCCGGGAAAAATAGAAGAGGTCGTTGTTGAGGACCTTTTCCATGGCGGAATTGATGTCGGCGATCAGATCGGGCCGGTTTTTGCCCGCCACCAGATAATAGGCGGACGCCCCGACCTTTTCGACCGCCGAGAGATCGCGTTTCGCCAGCATGCTGAGTTCGAGATCGAGATCGATCTTTCCGGCATACAAATCCGCCTCTTTCTTCGAAATCTCCTCATATTCGATGAGTTTGAAATCCACATTCTTTTTTCTGCACCATTCTCTCAGGAGTTCGGCCAATATCGTCCCGCTCGTAACCCCTACTTTCTTGCCGTTCATGGACTTATAGTCACCGGGAGTGATGGAAGTGTTCTCTGCCGAAGAATACAGGTAGTAGTATTCATATCCCATCGGATCGTTCGGGAACAAAAACTCTTCAGCGCGTTCCTTCGTGTAGCTGATTTCATAGATGAGATCGACCTTCCCCGCCCGAAGCAGTCTCACGCTGTCGAAAAAACTGGAGCACGGAACATATTTCACATCCCATCCGGCGTAGGCCCCGATGGTCTGGATATAGTCGTAAGCGTAGCCGGAAACGGGCTTGTTCTGCTCGTCCACGATCATCTGCCGGTTGAATTCCTGATAGGCGACCCGGACGACTTTCCGGGGACTTTTTTCCGCGCCCCCGAGCGCCCAGGACAAAAGGAAAAGCATCATGCATAAGAAAGAAATCGTCCGGCGAAGCGAAATCCCGGCCGCTCTCCAATGCCCGTATCTTGTCATTTGGACCTCCTCTCGGCTGGGGCCGGCAAGGTCCGGATCGTTTCCGTACGCATCATGCCGATCCTTGCGGCCCCTCATAATATAGCACGTTTCCCGGCGAAGTGCAAGTCGGACGTCTCCGGACAAAAACCGCCGTATGGGGCCATTCCCCGGGATCCTCTTGATTTTTTCGCCTTTCCGTGCTATACTAAGCGGGAACACCAAAATGAAGGGACCTGATCGAAATGCTGAAAGAGTATCCGTTGAACCGAGTTTTCACCCTGATCGAACCCGGCCCGGCGCTGCTGGTGACCACCGCTGAGGGGCGGAAGAAGAATGTGATGACCATAACCTGGTCGCTGGCCATGAGTTTTTCCCCGACCTTCGGGATCGTCACCGGGTCGTGGAACCATTCCTTCGACACTTTGATGAAGACGCGCCAGTGTGTGGTCGCCGTCCCCGGCGTGGACCTGATCGGCAAGGTCATCGGCATCGGGACCTGTTCCGGGACCGACACGGACAAGTTCAAAAAATTCTCCCTCACCGCCAGGAAGGCGAAAGAGGTCGAAGCTCCCCTCATCGAAGAGTGTCTTTACAACATGGAGTGCGAAGTCGCCGACTATGTCGAGGACCACGGGATAATCGTTCTGTCGTGTCTCCGCGCCTGGGAGAACCCGGACCGCGCCGAGCGGCGGACCTTCCACGCCGTCGGCGACGGCACATTCGTCGCCGACGGCGAGAAGTTCGATCTCCGCAAGGAAATGGCTTCCAAGCTTCCGCCCCTCTGACTGCCGGGGCCGCGGCCCGCCCCCCGGATGAAGGGGAAGTCCTGTTCCCGGCGCTCCGCGGCGGAGCGCCGGAAGGGGGGGAAGTTTTACTTGCTCAGCACCTTGTGGAGCAGGACGCCTCCGCCGACGACGGCGGCGCCGGCGACGAAGCCCACCACCATGCCCGCGATGGCGTCCTCGTTGAAGATGTCGGCGAGATCCGGGTTGGGGCACACGATCTCCCCTTCGGTGTCGTCGTCCTCCTCCTCCGCCTCCTCTTCTTCGTCATCGTCCGGATCTTCTCCGGGGGGTTCCGGCTCCGGGGGATTCCCGGTTTCCGGGGCATCTTCGCGTTCGAAGGTCTTCCCGGTCAAGACGGTCAGAGCCTCTTCCAGTTTCCGCTTGAGTTCCTCGTCGTTTCCGACGGCTTCCAGCAGTCTTTTGATGGAGTCGATGACGCTTTCGGCGGCAGCGGCGGTGTCGGTGTTTCTGCTTTCTTCCATGATTCACTCCTCCTCGATCTTGTTTTCTTTCCAGTTGGTGTTTTTGGATTCCTTTTCACCTTCGATGAACTTTTCCCGGAGTTCATCCGCGTCCAGCTTCATGCCCGAGGCGAAAAAGGCCTTCGCGGCCTTGCCGACGCCGTAGGTGATCCCGGCGGCGATGGGCACTTTCAAAAACGGCAGGAAACTTGCCGCCAGCTTCCCCGCGACGGAGCCGCCCGCCACCCCGGCGAGCATGGTGAGGATGCTCTTGTCCACGGCGTAGCCGTAAGCCGCGCCGATCCGGTAGATCATGTACGCCTCGTTGGCCATCAGGGGCGCGACGTCGGCCAGCGGGAGCGGGATCAGCGCGATCGCCGCCGCCCGGCCGGCCCCCCAGTTGATGTAACCGTCGGCCTCGTCGCCCGCCCGGCGTTCCCAGCGGGCGCGCATGTTGACGTAATAGGTGTTCCAGCGGTTGCGGAAGCTGAAGAGCTCATCGTCGGCGCCGTCGATGGCGCGGGCGGTCATTTCCAGCGCCCGGTCGAGCAGCTGGGCAAGTCCCGTCCGGTTGTGGCTGGAAATCATCACGATCCGCTCCGCCGGGAGCAGATCCAGCAGCTGGGACATCATGGCTTCGGTCTGCTCCCTGCGCAGCGTTTCGGACTTGGTGACCACCAGCAGCACCTTGTCGGAAAACTGCTCGATGAGCCTGGCGTCCGCGGACTGTATCCTCGCGCCGGAGCCGTCCACGCAGTACCAGATGTTGTGGACGAGATTTTCCACGGAATCGGAGCTCAGGCGTTTGACCACTTCGCCCATGATGAAAGAGGAATACTGTTCCACGGTCCGGCCGGGCTCCATGCCCTCGCTGTCGATGAAATTGGCGACGTCGGTCTCGTAGACGTCAAAGCCGCGGGTCGTGGCTTCGGCGTCGCCGATGGCCTCATCCGGAACAGTCCCCGCGTGGGTCACCGCCTGAATGAGGCTGGTCTTCCCCGCGCCGGTCTTGCCGCAGACGAGAATGTTGGGTTTCATGTCACTTCACCTCGATTTTGTTTTTTTTGTATTCCGCGTAGAACTGCTTGAAAAGTTCCACGTCGAACCCGAGTTCGGGGATTGGCCGCCCCTCGATGCGGGCGATGGCGCATTCCTCGAAATTGCTTTTGACGTAGAGGCCCATGGCCCCCGTCAGCGAGGCGGCCACGGCGGCGTTGATCGCGCTGCCGAGGCCGGGGATGAGTTTCAGCAGACTTGTCGCCAGAAAGACGCCGGCCAGCCGGGCGACGAAGGGCAGCGCCGACTGTTTGACGGCTTCCTCCCGGAGTCCGTAGAGCCCGGCGAGGGTGGCGATCATGGTGACCTGGATCGGCACGATGACCGCGGCGTCCGAAAGGGGGATCGGGACCGCGCCCGCCCCGGCGGCCGCCGTGGCCGCGGTGGCGATGATGGCTTTGGCCTTGCCCGCCTTGTCGCGGACGGCCTGGATCTTGGCTTCGCGGTCGATGCGCTGGGCCTCCATGAAGGCGTCCTTGTAGGCCTCGGGGAGCATGGCGTACGAAAGATTCATCAGCTCCCGGCACCCTTCGGAGCCGCCTTCCTCGTCGCAGGTGAAGATGATCCGGTCGGCCGGGATCCCGGAATCCATGACGACCTGTTGCAATGCCGCTTTCTGGTTCGGGCGGGTGATGTCGCTCTTGGTGATGACGACGATCACGTTCTTCGTATTGAAGATGTTCCGGATGAGATTCCGGTCGCAGTCCGTCACGCGCGCTCCGGGCCCCTGGATCGTGTACCAGACCAGGTGGATGTGATCGTCCACGTTCGGGCTCTCCTGCCGGGAACGGACGAACCGCCGGGTCTCCTCCGTGAAGGATTCTTCCGTTTCGCCGAGTTCGAGTCCCTTGGAGTCCCAGATCCTCACCAGATCGTTCTCGTAGCAGTCGTAGCCCATGGTTTTCGGGGCGCCGTCACCGATGGCGGAATCGGGGACGACGTCGCCGAGGATCGCCTTGACCAGCGAACTTTTGCCGCTGCCGGTGTAGCCGCAGACGAGGATGTTCGGCCGTTTGCCGAACCGTGCCCGCGCTTCTTCGTACTTGCTGTTGAATTCCTTTTTTGCGTCGAAGTTTTCCATTTCGGACCTCCATTGTTGGTTGGTTGGGTTATCGGGTTCCTCCCGGATGATTCCGATCGCGAAATCTTCCGCAGCGGCCCCGTACTTTTCTTTCATACAGGTGCTTAAGCCGTCGAAGCCGGTTTTTTCCGGAAGCCCCAGGCAAGAAACGGCCATTTCGAGCGAACTGCCGAATTCCGCCTCGGTTTCCGCAGCATGCATCATGGCGTCGAAACAGCCGACGGCGACGCCGGACCTTGCGAACACACGGCATTTCCCGAACTCTTCGAAGGAAACGGCCCGCACGGCTCCGGGACGCGGAACGGTCAGCACCACCCGGTGGGAAAGGTAAAAACCGATCTGCCGCTCCGCCGAGACGAGGAGGGCTCCGAATCTCATCCTATTCATGGCGAAGCTACGTTTTCAGCAGTTCCCGGTCGAGAATCAGTTCCATCCCTTCGGCGATGGCGTGGAGCCGTTCCAGATGCAGCCGGGCCGCAACCTCGCCCTCCGGGAGCTCGAAGACCCACTCCGCCAGTTCCGCCGGAAACACCGCCCGTTTCCCCTCCATGATCCGGCAGTGGTCCTGGTGGATGATCCGGAGCGCCTGCGAGTACGCACCGATCTTCCGGAGCGCCTCGCTTCGGCTGTTCCAGTCCTCCAGGGTCGCCGCGGACACCAGACTTTCCGCCGCGTCGCAGAAAAGGTCGTCGGCGAGACGAAGTCGGTAATGCAGGTCGAGGATCATTTCCCGCAGCAGGATCTGTCGGCTTCTTTCACTCATTATTCGGAGAGTTCCTTTCGCTTTTGTCATAATTTACGCCCGACGCCCTGCCAAATGATGTCATACCGCGGAATTTCAGCGAAAATCCCTCTTCCCGCGTTGCATTTTCCGCCGCTTCACGGTATATTATGGAGAAACGGAATCCGTCATGCCGGGGAGAGGTCGGGATCGTCATGGACAAGAAAAGCGAGCAGCTGCTGAGAATCTTTGTTTCGATAGCTCCCGTACCAATCTGGGGAAGAGTATAGGCTTCGGACTTGCGCGCCACTTCCGGCAGGTTTTCCCCTCCGAAAAGAGCA
>JAFSYV010000279.1 GCA_017443585.1 Lentisphaeria bacterium
CATTCCCCACGCGTTTTCCGGCATTTCGGCTCTCCTCCTTGTCTTCCTTCAACGATCCCTTGCATCTTTCCGGAATCCCTTACCGTATAATATACTCCGCAGAAAGGTCAAATACAAGCAGGACTCGCGAGGCACCAAGCTGCGGCAAGGTTACCGTTCCGGGAAGCCGTAAAGCCGCCGCTGCTCGTTCCAGTCCTCCGGGATCGGCTGCTCGGTGAGCTTGGTGATGGACAGGCCGTCCGGTTCGATCCCGGCAAGGATCGCCTCGACGATGTCCGGGGCAAGGCTGCCCTTCAGCGTACGGCAGCGGGCCTCCTCCTCGGCATTGAACTGGATGATCTTCTCGAAGATCGCCTTGAAACGGCCGCGCCATTGCGTGTATTTGCATTTTTTGTTGATCTCGTCGAACCACTTTTTCGGGTCGTCGCCGAGAACGACCTTTTTATTGCGGGAATCGTAGGCGGACAATCCGGCAAGGGTGAATCCGGCGTCTTCGGCATCTTCCTTCACCTGCTTGAAGATCGCCCGGATATCTTCGCTGTCCTTTTGATCCGCTTTGTTGATGAGGATGTACAGCGGACGTTCCCACTTGACCTGATCTTTCAGGAAATCGATATCGGGCTGCTGCATGGTGCCGTCCGGAGCGGAAACGACCCAGATCAGATGGTCGGCAAGGCTCAAGTGCTCGCGGGCTTTTTCCGCATCGGTGTTGCCTGCATCGCTGCCCTTCTGATCGCCGTCCCCGGTATCGGTGTGCGGTTTCGAGTATCCGGGAGTATCCAGCAGCGCGATGTTTTCCCACTTGAATTTTCCGATTTTGACCTGGATCAGCTTCAGAATGTGATAGAAGGAGATCGTGCCGGACCGGGCTTTCTTCCCTTCGTTGAAGGCATGGGCTATGGAACCGAGCATGGCGCGGTCCAGCGGCTGGGTCCGGTTGAAGGTGTTGAGGGCGGAAATTTCCTCGCCCGTGCCGGAGATCAGATAGGTCGGGATCGCGGTGGTCGGCTGGATCCCTTCCGGGAGCAGCAGATCCTCCCCCACGACGGAGTTCAGGAAACGGGATTTCTCGGCGCTGAACCCGCCGCCCACCGCAAGGATGTTTTTGTTGGCGAGGTAGGGAAACTCGATCAGCTCGCGGAGGTCGCTCAGCGTCAGCAGCAATTCGTTGTAAAGCGCACACTCGCCGGGGATCCCGATGCCGGAACAGAGTTTCAGAAAGTCCGAGCGGATCAGTTTCTCCAGTTTCCGGAAACTTTCCTCGTCTTCCGACAACGTCTCAGGCGTGGAGATCAGCTTGGTCAGAAGCTGGAATCTGCTGTCCGCCTCTTCAGAAACATTGCCTTCATTCGACGGTTCGGCGGACAGTTCTTTTTCAACATCGTCACCGAAGCTCATTTCGCACTCCTTTCGCCGGGTGATATCCCGAGCAGTTTGTTCAAAGTTTCTTCCCTGGCCGCCTTAGCCTTGTCGAATTCGGCCTGATTTTCTTCCAGTTTGCGCCGCAGGGCCTGATTCTGCTCTTCGAGCCGGGCGAGCTTGGCGGTCATGGCGGCTTTAAGGTCATCCTTGAACTTCGCCGCGGCCGATTCGAAGGCTTCTCTGACGATCGGCCGGGCATTTTCCGCCGAACGGTCCAGCACACTGTCCAGCTGGGCATCGAGCTCGCTGTCATCGTCGACCTTGCCGCCGAGCCACCGGCCGATGAAGCCGCCGAGTACCGCCCCGCCTGGGCCGCCCAATATGAGTCCGGCCAGCGCACCGACGGCGGTGCCGGTTCCCTTGTAATTGCCCCCTTTCAGGCCGTTTGCGCTCTCTCCGGAAATATCCCCGGCCGTGATGCTGAACGTCAGTTTTTCGCCGAATGCCTCGCCAGCCTGCCGGATGGCGTCGTTGAAGATATTGTTCGCCCGGTTCTGGATCTCGAACAGCGCCACGCTCCTCATGTTGGAGGTAATCTCTCCGGAACAATCCTGTTTGGCCTTGATCTGGGCTTTCAATCCGGAGCGCAGCCCGTAGAGGGTCGTTTTGATCCGTTCCACGACGGCATTGGTCTCGGCGGGGATCTTCCGGTCGATCCCGGACGAAATGCGGGAAAGGATCTGCGGCAGCTCTCCGCGCAGATTCCCGAGCTTTTCCATTTCCGCCTCCAGTTCCCCGGAGGAGAAGTCGTGCGCCAGGATCTTTTTCAGCGGGGCGATGCATTCGGCGCAAAGCTCCTGAAGGTCGCCGTCGAATTTGCCTTTGAAGATATTGTCCTTCTGGTCCAGCAGCGCGTCCAGCAGTTTGGTGAAATCGCCGATCCCGATGTTTTTCTCGCGGACGGAAACGATCCCCGTCTTCACGGGGAACCCGAACTTCCCGTGGATGATCTCCTTGCAGGTGGTCAGGATCTGCTTCCGTTCCGATGCGGTTTTCTGGTCCGCCTTGGTCAGCAGCAGATAGAATTCATTGTCGAAGAAGGTCATCCGCTCGAGGAAACGCTCGCCGTCCGACTGGATCGTGCCGTCGTACGCCGGGACGCAGAATATGCCGGTCCCGGCATCCAGGATGAACTGGTTCAGCGCCGCTTCATGAGCCTTCAGTCCCGAGCTCAGCCCCGGCATGTCCACCAGACAGATATCCGGGTATCGCTGCAATTTGGCGTTGTTCAGGAAGATCTGCACCTTCAGAAGCTCGCCGGCGTTGGCCCGGTTCTTGACTCTCTGGAAATTGGCGGCGCCGACTCCGGGCAGAGTTTCGACCGGCAGCGACTCATCCATCGGGAAGAGAACGACCTTCTCTTCCTGCGAATACATCAGTTCCGAAGCGACCGCCGTTTCCGGCGCGATCCCCGTCGGCAGGATCTCCTGCCCCAGCCACGCATTGAGCAAAGAACTCTTGCCGGAGGAGAAGGGGCCGATCAAGTTGATCTTGAAGTAGTAACCGCGGATCCGCTCTTCGAGTTCGGCGATCTCGGGCAGGATCTTTTTCCCCAGATCGTCGGCATTCTGTTCCACCAGCGTACGGAGATCTCCGCACCGTTTCAGATAGTCCGCCCGGATACCGCTTTCCCGACTTTTCCGGGGGACCCAGTGATTGGCCCGCAGCAGATAGAAAAGTTCGCTTGCCAGCAGGACCGCCGGCTGACGGAGACCGCTTCCTGAGGCGGTGAGTTTGGCCCCCTCGAAAACCGCGGGGAGCCAGTTTTCCCGATCCGCGCCGACCCGGTCCCCGGTGCGGAAATCCTCCTTGTACTGAGGAATGAGGCCGGAGATCTGACGGGACTTTTCGATCATCTCGTCGATGGAGATGAGTTCTTTTGCCAGTTTGGTGTCTTTCAGCACGCCCTGAAAAAGCATCAGATCCTCTTCGGTCGGCTGCCCGTCGGCCACGAAATAGAAATCCATGGCGGCGGCAAGCAGTTTCACCGGAGCGGGCAGGGCGTCGAAGCTTTTGCCGCAGTAATGCTTCACGTGGGCGGTCCGGCTCCATATCAGGGCGTTCGTCTTGTGTTCCAGCGCCTGGAGACGGTCTTCGTGGTCCCTGAGCTGTTTGCGGACCTTGCAGTAGACCAGGGCCAGACTGTTGTAAACTTCCCGGACCTGGCAATTCACGTTGCCCTGTATCCGCGCCGCGTCGCTGGCCAGCCGGTTCAGACGGGCGTGAAGCGCGCCGGTCAGTTCGAATTGCAGCAGATTTTCGTGCTGCAGCTGCTGGACCAGACGGATGGAAGCGTACTGCGCCTGCGCCAGATCCAATATGGACGTCGAGACCATCTTCGCGTTCTTGCCGGTGATACCGTGCCAGAGGCGTCCGAAGAACCCCTGTTCCAGCAGTTCCGTCGCGCGGCTTTCCACCGGGGCCAGCGCGGCGACGGCATCCATCGCATATCCGTTCAGCAACTCGGAATTCTGCCGGTTTTCGTCGACCAGGCATTCCACCAGATGATCCAGTTCCGCCCGCCGCTGGGCATCGATCAGGGCGAGATCGCCCTTCTTCAGCCGTTCTTCCAGCGACAGGATATGCCGTTCGGCTTCCAGTTCCGCGGTGCCGTCATCCGAAATGATGATCTCGTTGAATCGGGCGATGTCCTTTTCGATATCGGCGGATCCCGTGAACCCGACGCCGATTTTCTTGTTGGCCCCGAGATAATCCTCTTCGCCGCCGAGGATCCGGTCCCAGATTTCCGAGATCCGTTTTTCGTCGTCCATGAAGCCTTTCAGCAGATCGAGCCATTTCCGGGCATCGCGGTAGCCCTGCGCGATCCGCTTCTTCGCATGTTCCGGATCGAAGTCCAGACACCCGTCCGTGAGACCGCCCAGGGACCGGCTCGGAAGGAGCGGAAGGACACGCAGAGAACCGTACTTCGGCCGGTGTGTCAATTCGTCCCGGTTCAGCGCCAGAAGCACGATGTTGTTGATCCCCAATTCGGAGGCGTGCTCCGCCAGCGGCTCGATCGGGCTGTTGTTGTATTGCGACGATTGAATGGTTTCGTCGGAAAGAGAATAAATGATGTCGAAGCCGCCGTCGCTGTACATTTTGCCGTCGATCTCGATGTTGTCGAACACATACGGGATCGCCGCCGACGCCAGCAGTATTTTCTTGGCGGTTTCCGTTTCCCGGTCCGGCTCCGGGAAGAGCCGGAAATACTCCACCGCGTGGTCGGTTTTGTTATGGCAGGCCACGAACGTCGGCAGGAAATCATTTCTTCGACTGAAATCCAGATAGTTGTCCATCAACCAGATGAGCCCCTTCTGAGAAAAGACGCCGAAGGTTTTTCCCAAGTTCGGAAAGAGGCTCGACAAAAGAGATGAAAGTGCTTGGGGATCCATCACCTTGCCGATCTTTTTGGCCACTTTCTGCCCCACCACTTTCGCCGCAAGTTCGGGGAATTTGGAACATAATTCTTCCCAGTTCGGCTGAAGAAGCTTTTTATTCGATATGGACATCCAGGCATCCACGGCCCGGTCATAATCCCCCTGGGCGTAGAGCGCGGCGTTCAATGCCCCGACGGAAGTCCCGGAAACCGCCGACCCCCGGATGCCGCCCTCCTCCAATGCTTTCCAAACTCCCAGCTGCCATGCTCCTTTACCTCCGCCTCCGGCAAAAACCAATCCGAACCTGTCATCCATGATCAATCCTTCTCCTTACATAAAAAAAGGCGACATTCTGAAAGCATTCTGATCAGAGGTACGCCAATACCCGAAGAAGTATGCAGACAGAATGCGCCAGATTTCCCTCCGGGCATTCTTTTGTCTGGACTCCTTCATACTGTTTTGGCGTTTTCCGATCAGAAGCCAGTCGCTGTTTCGATTTTGCTTTAAGGATATTCCTTGAGCCGTCTCCTTGATAATATTCCCGCTGTCCGTCATAAATATACCCCCGGTCATCGCAAAAATCAAGTCCTTTTCTCCTTCATTCCGCCTCTTTTTTTGTTGTCGATGATCCGGCCGGCATGACACTCCGCGGGCGGACGGTCCGGCATCTTCTTCTTTGTTCATGGCGTTTCCGATCAAATGCCGTGGGCCGTGCCGCCGTTTCGCGTCAATGCCGGTCGGAATGGTGAAATATAGCCCGCGGGGTCTGCCATTTTTTGTCATTGGAGAAAAAATCTCATGAAAATTCGGACCGGATCAAACACAGACGGTCTCCGTCGGCAGCCTTGCCGTTTGTTTGCAGGACAAAAAAATCCACCCGCGGGAATACGAGCCGATTTACCGGATCTGCAACTTTCTGAACGGAGAAACAAGGGTTTTCCCGCAGCCCTCGTGCCGATCCCTTTTTTTTGGGTGGGGCTTCGGCCCGCCTCGCGCCGTCTGTTCCCCCCGCTCCGCGGGGGAGCCGGAGCCCTCAGGCCGTTTCCCGGCAAAACCGGGGGGGCCGGGTTTACTTGCGGATGATCGGCCGGATCCGCGTCCCTCCGCAGCTCCGGACTTGCCTTTCCCCGCCGACGACGCACATCGTTGCGGAAGACGAAATCGTCTCCAGCAGTTCCGAAAATTGCAGCAGCTGCTCCTTCGTCGTCGTCAAAACCTCGCGCCGGATGCGCTCTTCCTCCTCCGGGGTCCTTTCATCCATATACAGATCGGCGAAAAGGACAGCCTGGTCCGCCGGCGGACGATACGGTTCCATCGCTGCCACGGTTGCCACCACGAAGCGGTCGATGTCGGAGCCTGAATTGACGAATGAGCGGAGCGCGGGACCGGTCACGGCCATTTTCTTCAGGCTCTCGAACGGGCATGGATCACGGTACGACGTGCACTCGACCAGGCCCTCCGGCGATACGCGCATGAACACGCCGTAAGCGCCTCCGATTTCACGGACTTCGCGGTGGAGCCAGCCCAGGGAGAGGATGCGCGACGCCACGCGCATCGGACCGGTTATCCGCATATTTTCCGGCAGCGGGGCGACCCACGCGGAAAACCCCGTGTCCCCGTCGATCGAAAAGGCCTGCGGACAATCCGCCGTCACGGGGATCCATACCGCCTTTTCCCGTTTTCCGGGACCGAGCGCAGCCAGCATCGGGTCGAGAAGTTTCTCCGGAAGATTGTCCGTGTGGGAGACGATCAGCCCGTCCCGTTTCAGCAACCGTCCCGGAACGTTCCGGCACCAGCGGAGCAGATCGTCGTCGGTTTTCTGGTCCTGGAGCCAGCGCAGCTGTTGTTCGCCATACAGAATGTCGGCGACGGCCCATCGTTCGGCGAGCGCGCGCCGCGCTGCCCGCAGGGCCAGGCCCCGCCCGTCGTTCGAAACGTCGCGCTCGGCCGAGATCTGCTTCTGACGGAGAAGTTTCTCGATCTCTCCGGCATCGTCGTACCGGGTTTCCAGGAGCACTTCCCGCACCAGTTCCAGCGCCGCCGCGGCCTTCTCGGCAAGCGCGGCGACGGAGACCTTGAAATACCGTCCCCGCTTCGTGGAAACCGTCGAATAGAAAACCCGCCCGATATTCGCCGCGGCGAGCGTCTGCAGCTCGAATGCGGAATGACGCGCGGTCCCGAGCTTGCCCTGAAGCCGGGCAAAAAGCGGCAGTCGGAGAAGATCCCCGGCCGGGAAGTCGTTGACGGGGAAATAGAGTTCGAGGTAAAAAATCCCCGCCGCCGTCGGCTTGGAAACGATGTATGTCACGCCGTCCGTCGTCTTCACGGTCCCTTCCGCGGGGGTCCCCCGCGGAGACAGGTCCCGACTGGCGATCCTCGGGATTTTGGCGATGGCTTCGGGGGAGTCGTCCCGGTTCTGATAGGCTTTCAGCTTTGAAACCTCCCCGGCGATGGCGCTCAGTTCATCCGGGGAGAGCTTCCGCCGTTTGGCTTCCATCGCCGCCTTGTCCTCGGCGGCCTTGCGTTCGGCAAGCGTCGGATCCGGGATAAGGGCGATCTCCGCGCGGTGGCGGTTTTCAAGGATCCGTTCACGGATGATGCCGGTGAAGAGTCCGTTTTCCACCCCCGAACGCAGCTCACCGTATATCCCGGTCAAATTCAGCGCGTCCAGCGGGTTTCCCCCGTAAAGCCACGGCCGAAGGACTCTGGAGAAGTAGGCGAGGCCTTTGGGGCGGCCCGAATTCATCTCGCGCCGGGAAAACTCGTCCCGGTCGATGAGGGACAAGATCCTTTGGCGGTCGATCCCGTCGCGGCAGATCTTTTCGAGCGTCTCATGGACGATCTTGCGGATCGCCTCGAAGCTTTCTTCCGACGTATCCTTCAGGACCAGCAGAAGCGCGAGCTGCCGGTAGTCGTAACACCCCATCGAGGCATCTTTGCAGACCTGCTGCCCGAGCAGCGCCTTTTTGAGCGGAGCCTCATTCGATCCGCAAAGATAGTCGGTGAGAATATCCACGGCATGGGAGTACCATGGGTCTTTCATCGTCCCCGCGGACCATCCCAGCGCCAGGATCGCCTTGTTTTCCACCGCCGCCGAAGCATAGGGGATCCTGCGGCAGGTCTCGACCGGCGGCTGCAGTCCGATCTCCGCCCGGATATCCTGCCGTTCGTATGGAGAGAGGAACGAATCGAGTTTTTCAAGCACCGCGGCGATATCCACGCCGCCGTCAAGAAAGATCCGCGCGTTGGACGGGTGATAGAACCTCGCGTGAAAAGCCCGGAACTTCCCGTATGTCAGTTCCGGGATCTCCTCGGGGCGGCCGCCCGAATCATGACCGTAGACGGTATCCGGGAAAAGTGCGCCCGTCACTTCCCGATACGCACAGTGGTCCGGCGAAGCGAACACCCCTTTCATCTCGTTGAGGACGACGCCGTTGACGGAGAGTTCGCTTCGATCGGCGCTGAGTTCGTAATGCCACCCCTCCTGACGGAAGGCCCTGGGATCCTTCAGGACGAGCGGGTGGAAAACCGCATCCAGGTAGACGTCCTCGAGGTTCAGGAAGTCGGTGTCGTTCCGGGTCGAGAAGGGGTAATAGGTCGCGTCGCGTGAAGTCATCGCATTCATGAAGACGCACACGGAGCTCCGGCGCATCTCGTCGAAGGGGCTCTTCACCGGATACTTTTCCGATCCGGCCAGGACCGAATGCTCGAGGATATGGGCGACGCCCGTGTCGTCCTCCGGCAGGGTCTTGAAACCGATGACGAAGGTCTTCACCTCATCGGCGCGGTCGAGCCACACCAGTTCGGCGCCGTTCTTCTCATAGGTCATCCGCCACATCCGGCCGCCTGCGTCCGGGACGTCCGCGACGGAGTCGATATGAAATCCGTGGAAGACGGAGCCGACATCAAACGGGAGAGACATAGCCGGGAATCTCCTCTATGCGTTTCTTTTTCAGTTCGTCGAGCTTGGTCTGCCACTCCTGCGCTTTAGCCTCGTCTTTTTCAACACCTTCACCGTTTCGGAACATCGTCACGAGCAAGGCCATCGCATGTTCGTCATAGAACAAATCGTCATCTTCCTCATCCGCCGCCTTGGTCAGCCATTCAAGTGCCTTGGTCACATCCATACCTGTCCCGATGCCGCGTAAATGACAACGGCCCCGATTGAACATTCCATGCGTGTTCCACCGTTGAGACGCTTTATAATACCATTTGAATGCCGAGATCAAATTCTTCTCAACTCCCCACTGACCATATTCATACCCTTCTCCAAGCCATGCCATGGCTTCAGACGATCCTGCTGTTCCTTCGGAACCTTCTGCCGAACGTTTCAGCCACTTCAGCGCTTTCTGAATGTCCTTCGCGACCCCATCCCCGTCACGATACATGCGGAACAACGTTTCCATGCCATAAGGATTGCCGTTTTGAACAGCCTTCATCGTCCATTCGAACGCCAACTTGGGATCCCTGTCCACGATTCGTCCCTGGTAGTATAACCACCCCAAAGAATTCTGGGCGCTTTTGTGTCCATGCTCGGCAGCTGCCCTAAGGCAAGTCATTTCCTTGCCAATATCTTTGGGAACACCATCACCGGAGTGGAACCGTCTGTATAAACGATACAAAACTTTCTGATTCAGTTCGGAATCCAGCAGGTTGAACTGACTTTCGTTTGTTCTGAAATCTCCATTCCCGAAATACATGTCCGCAACCAATTGTGTTGCCGCAAGGATATAAGGCATAGCATTCTTTATATAGGTATCCATCGCGGCACCCAATAATTTAAATGCTTCCTCCCGACTGCGGCCCACACCGATTCCCTTCAAATAGCAGCGCCCCAATTCATATCGCCCACGCGTGCTTTTGTCTTCCACCGCTTTTCTGTAGAGTTCTATGGCGCGGCTCAGGTCGATCTCACATCCCAAGTCTCCCGTCTCGTAACAGCAGCCCAGAGCAGCGCATCCGAACGGAAAATTCTTCTCGGCGGAACTTTTCAGCCACTTCAACGCCTCAGCCTCGTTTTTCTCGACACCCTCTCCGTTCCGGTACATCCTTGACAGGATCTCCATTGCCTCTCCGCTGCCGAGGGAGACTGCCTTTTCAAGCCAATATTGTGCCTTCGCATAATCCCTTGAGACCTTCTCGCCATTGTAATACAAGGTCCCCAAAGTCTTCTGCGCAAAATAATAGCCGCGGCAGGCTGCGGCCTCCAGCAACGCGATCCCTTTTTCCACATTCGTCGGCACCCCGGAACCGTTGAGATAAGCGTATCCCAGCTCATTCAGGCATTGCACGTTCCCGAGAACCGCCGCTTTTTGATACCATTGCCGCGAAATTTCCAAATCCTTTTCCACGCTATCGCCATACATATACAACTGTCCTATGACGCGCATGGCCATGTCGTCCGCATAGCCGACACTTTTTTCCGCACGGGCGCATATGTCATACCAGCGTTTCGAATCTTCCGGCGACTTGCCCGTAAACACTCCCTTTTCATAGCTTACCGCAAGACTGCGGGCACAGGTGATATTCCCGTTGTTGGCGCCCGTCAGGAAGGCGCGGAATCCCATCATGGTGTTCTTTTCGACCCCCAAACCTTCGGTGTAGATCCGTCCGAGATAGAAAAAGAGGTAGATCACCTTCCAGCGGCTTTCTTCCGGAGCTGTACGCCAAATCGAAGCGGCCCTCTTGAACCAGGCCAGGGACTGGGCGTAATCCTGCGCGATGCCGTCGTATCCCCGGAAATACATCTTCCCGAGACCGACCATGGCGGCGGCATTCCCCTTCTCCGCCGCTTTTTCATACCATTCTTTCGCTTTGGGGATGTCAACGTCGCAGCCCAGCCCGCGTTCGTACAGAAAACCCAGTTCCTCCATCGCCTCGACGTTGTCTTGCGCCGCCGCCTTTTCAAACCAGAGCTTCGCCGCGGCGAAATCCTGCACCGTGCCGCTGCCTTCCATCGTCTTCAGGCCGTTGCGGTATTGCGCTTCCGCCTCGAGGTTCGCCAGATAGGATTTGCCGAGTGCGCTGCCCTTGTCCACGGCCTTCTGGTAGAGCTCCTTCGCCTTCTCGCCGTCGGGCTCGACACCCCAGCCGTCCTCGTATGCCCGCCCCAGCAGGGCGACCGCGTCCGCGTCACCCTGATTGGACGCCAGCCGGGCCAGCCGCAAGGCTTCCGGCCAATCCTTCTCCACGCCCTTTCCCAGGAACAGGAATTCCGCGAGTTTTCGCTGGGCGACGGCGCTGTCGTTCGCGACCGCGGAACGGTACCATGCCGCGGCTTTCGTAAGATCGGCATCCATGCCGATGCCGTTTTCAAGCAGCCTTCCGAGCGCCGTCATCGCGGCGGAATTGCCGCGCTCGGCGGATTTCTCGTACTTTGCGATGGCGATCGGCAGGCTTTTCTTGACCCCGAGACCGTTTTCATAAAGATAGCCGATCCGTTCCATGGCGCGGGCATCGCCTTTGCGCTCCGCCTTGAGCAGGTATCGTTTGGCGGCCTTGTAATCGACTTCCACGCCGTCGCCGGTCGCATACGCGGCTCCGACTGCGGAGATCGCCCGGATATTTCCCTGCTGAGCCGCCCGCTCGAACCAGCGGAACGCCGCAGAGGGATCTTTGGCCGCGCCGATGCCGTCCGCATAGAGCATCCCCACGCCGTACTGGTAATCCGTGTCTCCCGCCTGCGCCTTGGCAAGCGCCGCCTCGAACCATTTTTCCCCATGGGTGTCGATACTGTCACCGACCAGACGCGTGGCAAACGGGATCGAACAGGGCTTGATTTTTCGGCAAAGCTCGATGACCTCCATATACTTCCGCGCGGCGAGGCTGTGGTCGCCGCCTTTCAGATTTTCCTCCGCATCCTTCCAGGCTCCATCCAGTTTGGACAAGTCCTCGCAGGGGAGCACCCGGGAAATCGAATGGTAGGCGCTTTCGGCTTCGATCCGCCAGTAAGCCGCGTCATCGCCGAAAATTTCGTCCAGGCTCGCGTCGTAGGCGACCTCCTTGGCATCGACCGAAACGATCTCCTTTTCCACCGTATTCGAGTCCCCGCTCGAGGACGAAGACCCCGTCTGCAAAAAGTCCTTCTGCAGTCTTGTGTAGAAAGAATCGAGATAGTACATATCGTACTTCGGCCCGTTCTTGAAACGGACGGCATCGATGTCGGGGGGGAGCTTGGCGGGAAATGTAAATCCCGGAAGCATGACGGTGATGATGTTTTTCCTGTTGTACAGCGCCGTCGCCAGTTCTATGCGCATCCAGTCGTCTTCGCGCCGGCACCCCTTCAGTGTGCGGTCGAAGCATCCCGGACTGAGGATGATTATGAAATTCCGGCACTCGGCGACGCGCCGCAGCAGCTCCTCGTTGAAATTGCCGTTTTTGAGCGTGTCCAAGTCGAAACTGACGGAATACCCCTCCTTGGTCAGCCGGTCGTACATGAGGCGGGCGTCCGCCCCGCCGCCGTCGCGCCGGTACGAGATGAACACGTCGAACTGCGGAACGACCGCCGTCCGGGAAGGCTCGAGATTCGGGGCGGCGGGCGGCGCCAGCGGAGAAAATTCCCGCTCCACCTTCTCGATGAGGATAAGCTGTTTGGCCTTGCTGATGCCGAGTTCCTTCGCGGTGTCGGCGAGGAACTTCCGCTCCTCGGAATCGATCACGCCGTCGTTCCCCTTGAAGCGCCGCGCCTGACTCAGGAACGTTTCCTCCGCTTCCTTCCTCTGTTTGTCGTCGGCGAGGACGACATCCTTCAGCCGCCCCGCGATCTTCGCCACGGACTCCCTGAAGAGTTTCCCCAGGTTCAGCTCCGACACCTCGAGCATTTTCATCGGGATGAGTTTTTCCGGCAGCTTTTCCGGGAAGACGATATCCGTTCCGGAGGGGACGACGGGGACGAGATTCCGGCCGGAATCCATGACGTGTTCCAACTCGTTGCGGACCCAGTCTCCCTCGTTGGCGCAACGCTCCAACGCTCCTTCCGTCATCAGGAAAATGACGTTCTTCGACTGCTCGATCGCGTCGTAGAGTTTGTCATTGAATTTGCCGTCGGTCAACTCCTCCATGTCGAAAAAGACCCGGAGACCAAGCTTCTCCAGCGCCTGTTGAAGATTGCGGGCAATGAAGGCCCCCTTGTCGCGGCGGTAGGAAATGAAAACATCGTACGTCATGGTCATGTCCTCTGTCTGGTCGTTGTTGAAACGGTCGACGGTATATCCTTCATCTTTTCCCGGCAAATGGAACATATCACCGCATGGGCTGCGGGGAACGATCCCCCCTCCCGAGCCGACCTGTATTCAGCATAATATAATTGCTGTTCACCCATTTGTCAAGCGAAGAAATGCCGGACGGTCCCGGAAAAGTCCGATTTGCCGTGATTTGCCCCGAAGGCGTCGGGACGGCGGAAAAAACGAAGAAAAACCTCGCCGCGATGTGATCCGGACTTGCTTTTTTGCGTTTTCGGGTGTAGATTACCCCAAACTTCATGTAAAACTGAACGATAAAGGAGGTCGTGTAATGAGAAAAACGCATTGTCGGGTATTGTTTGCCGTTTTGCTCCTGCTGGTTGGAGCGACGCTGGCGGCCGGTGACGTCCGACTCCTTCTGCCGGAAAAGATCTACGCCGTTCCGGGCGTGGAAATGAACGTCTATTTCAACAACATCGTCACCGTGGTCAACCCGGCGAACTATGTCTTCGACGTGGACTGTCAGAAAGGCCGGAACGATCTCAAACGGTGGCGGTTCACCCCGAAAAAAGAAGATGTGGGCACCTGGCAATGGAAGATCCGGGTGATCGATGACGCCGGAGTGGTCGCTCAGGGGGAATCGGAGCTGGTGGTCGTGCCGGAGGACGCAGGGAAGGGCCGGAGCCTTTCTCTGCTGATCGTCGGGGCGAGCCAGACGGGCGCGGGACAGTATCCGAACCGGGTGGCGGAGCTGATGCAGCGCTCCGGGAATCCGAAATTCGTCAGCATCGGGACCCGCGGCAAGGGCCCCGGCAAACATGAAGGCTACGGCGGCTGGCGCTGGGATTCCTTCCTCACCCGCTGGGGGTTCTCGGGGAACTCCAAAAACGACGGACTTCACCCGGACCGGCCGGTGGGCTTCAACAGCCCGTTCCTCTTTCCGGGTCCGGAGGGCAAAGGCGTCTTCGACCTGAAGAAGTATTTCGAACTCAACAACGGCGGCAGGGCGCCGGACGCGGTCAGCTTCCAGCTCGGGCTGAACGACTTTTTCTCCGCCACGGACGAAACCATCGCCGAGACCACGAAAAGATCCCTCGCCAACATGGAGAAACTGATCGGGGAATTCCGCAAGCTTCGACCCGCGCCCGAGATCTTCGTTTTCCAGCACATCCCCGGCGCAAGTCAGGACGCTTTCGGCCGGAATTACGCCTGCGGCCAGACCGGCTGGCAATACCGCAGGAATCTGGACTTCTACAACCGCGCCCTGCTCAGGAAAAGCAAGGAGCTGAAATTCAACATCGTCCCGACCTACATCAATATCGACACGGAAAACAATTTCCCCGTGCGGAACGAAGCGGTCAACGAAGGCAATCCCGCCAAGATCCTGCGGCAAAGCAACGGGGTCCACCCCGCCCGGCCCGGATATTATCAGATGGGCGATACGCTCTACTGCCGGCTGAAAGCATGGCTGGCGGCAGGCGAACCGAAGGCGAAGTGACCCCGAATCGAAAAGGGGCAGGTCCTTTTCAGCGCTTGGCTTCTTCCCGGATCATGGGCTGGCTCACCTTCATGGCGGGCCGGACGGTGGTGCCGTGGGCGGTGTCCGGCAGCGTGAACATCGTCTTGTTCGCGGTCGGCATCTCGTTGAAGGCCGCAAAGACGCTGGCGGAAGAACAGGTGGTGTCGATGAACCCCGTGGAGATGAACACCCGGGCGTTTCTGATCAGCCGGGCGAAATTCACGCAGTCGATGTAATCGGCGTCGGCAAGGACCTTTTCCGGATCCTTCTTGTAGGCGGGGACTCCGGCATAGCGGGGCCAGCCGGGATCCCGGCCCACCGCGGCGCCGCCGTGGTCACACCCGGCGGGAACGTGGGCGGCGATCATGGTCACCTGGGGATCGAGACCCGCGGCGGCGATGGACTGCATGCCGCCCTGACTGCTTCCCGTGACGACCAGGACCTTGCCGTTCCACTCGGGGCGGCTCTTGATGAACTGCAGCGCACGGTAAAGGCGCAGGAACATCCCGTGGAAATAGAGGGTCTTCCGGTCGCCGACGCCGGAACGGTAGTAGTCCTTGAGGACGGTGTTGCGCATCTTCTGGTAGTACTCTCTGGGCTGGCCGTCCTCGATGCCGTGGGCGTTGAAATCGAAGGCGATGAATCCCATGCCGGCATATCCGGAAGGTACGCCGGAGCTGCGGACCCCGGCCGCATGGACCGAGAGCAGCGCGGGCAGGCTCTTGGCCTTGGCGTTGGCGGGCAGCGCCAGATAACCCCGGACGGGGGTCTTGCTCCCCGGACAGGGGACCGTCACCGCGAAGACGTGGACCTTGGCCTTGGGATCGGATTTGCCGAAGGGCTTGATCTCGGGCGCCAGCGGAACTTTGTCCAGCGCGGCCTTCTCGTCGGCCCAGTACTTCTCGAAATCGGCGGGCATGGGCCGGGAGCCCCGGATCTTTTCCGGTTCCGCTCCGGCGCCCAGGACCACCCGCTGGATGCCCTTCCCGGAAACGGCGCAGCGCACGAAGCCGGGACGGCCGAGCTTGGTGGAAACACTGATGGTGCCCGAAGCGTCGGATTTCACCTTCTTTTTGGCGTTGGCGGTCTTGTCCCCGTCGAAACTGATGAGGAATTCGGCGTTCGCCGGAAGTCCGGTGATGGTGAAGGTGATGGTCTCGCCCACCTTGTAGAGCCCGGTGGCTTTGGTCTGGCTCATCTTGGGAAGGACCCCCTTGTCCGCCGGTTTGGCGGGGTCGGCGGCGCCGGCCAGGGCGGCGGTCAGCACGATTCCTGCGAAAATGGAAAACAATTTGTTCATTTTCATCTCCTTTCTGAAGCTGGCAGCTAATATACACTCGAAAACGGAAAAAGTCAACGGCGGGCGAAGTCCCCTTTGCGGGAAAAGGAGACCTCGGGGAGAAGACGTCTCAAGTTTCCTCACATGGCGGCGATCTTCCGCATGGCTTGCGCGGTTTCCGGCCAGGGGGCGAGGGAACGGGCGACTTCGCTGACCAGGGGCCCGGTGTATCCGGCGCGGTGCAGTTCGGCCATGACCGCCGGGAAGTCGATCTCGCCTTGGAGCAGCGGCGTCCAGGCTCCGGCGCGGGCAGGTCCCTTCCAGTCCTTCAGGTGGACGTGCATGACGAAGTGTCCCAGCGCCCGCACCCAGTGTTCCGGCTTCTGGAAGATGGCCATGTTGCCCGGATCGAAGTAGAAGCCGATGTTCGGGCTGTTGACGGCAGTGAGGAAGTTCCGCATTTCGAGGGGACTGAAGAGAAAGCCGTTCCACACGAACTCCAGCGCGAACCGGAGTTCGCGTTTTTCGACCTCCGGCGCGAGCCGGCGCAAATTGGCGATCCCGTTCAAATAGGCCTCTTCGTAGTACATGCCCTCGGCGAGCCCGCCCGTGGTGTGGAGGACCGTCTTCGCGCCGAGCCGGGAAGCGATGTCCATGCCGCTCACGGCGCAGCGCAGAAATGCCTCCGCCGCTTCGCCGGTCCCGGTCAGGCGGCCCTCCGGCGGAGCGATTGCAAGAGAATAGATCTCAAGCCCGTATTCCCCGGCGAGGCGGCGGTATTCGTCCAGTTGGGCGTCCGTCACGTCGAAGGTGAGTCCGCCCTCGGGGACCAGCCACATTTCCACGCCGTCGTACCCGGATTCCTTCGCATCGCGGAAAAAATCCGGTACGCTCATGGTGCGGCTGCCCGCCAGCAGACTGACGGCGATTTCGTGGGCCATGACTTACTTTTCCTTATGATACCTGACCTTGACCGGCTTCCTGCTTTCGGCCGCCTCGAGGATCGCCGTGCAGGCGGCGAGGGCCTGGCGTCCCTCGTTCCACATGCCGGACTTCTTCGCGGCGACCGCCTTGAGGAAGGTCTCCTGCGCGGTGGGGACGGGCTTGACGACGATCGGCGCTTCGCTCTGGGCGCTGGTATCGATGGATTCGTCGGGTTTGCCCGAAAGGATCTTGTACGGCTTGGTTTCGCCGGACCGGTAGAACTCCGCCCGCATGACTTCGGGGAAGAGGATCATGCCCTTGTCGCCGTAGATCTCGAGCCGGGTGACGCCCGTCGGGAAATTCCACGCATGTTCCAGGACCCCGGTGGCACCGTTGGCGAAGTCGAAAAGCGACATGCTGTGGATCACCGCCTGCATCCCGCGGGTGCGGGCGGTGGACTGCACGGTTTTGATCGGTCCCGCGAACCACTGGAGCACGTCCGCCATGTGGACGGCGTGGTCGAAGATGACGCCGCCCGAATGTTTCTTCTGGACGTACCAGTTCGCGCCGGGGGACCAGCCCACGTTCGGCGTCGAGCGGCCCGTGCGGATGCAGTGGATGTGGATGATGTTGCCGATGACCCCCTTGTCGAGCTCCTTCTTCACCGCCTGATAGAGGGGCATGTAGCGGAAGGACTGGTCGACCAGCAGGACCACGCCCTTCGCCTCGGCGGCGCGGATCATCTTTTCGGCGTCGGCAATGGACCCCGCCATGGGTTTTTCGACGAAGACGTGCTTGCCCGCGGCGATCGCCTTCAGCGTGAGGGGGCAGTGCGTGTCGTTCGGCGTGGCGATGACGACCGCGTCGATGGGCTGGGCGAGGAGTTCGTCGAGAGACCTGCAGACCTTGGCGGAAATGCCGTTGTCCGCAAGGCACTGCCGCGCCTTGGCGGGCTTGATGTCGTAGACGGCGACGATTTCCGACTTGCTCTTGTCGTCGATTCTCTTGAAGCGGGGAACATGCTGCCGCGAGATCCGGCCGCAGCCGATGATGCCGATACGGATGGTCTTCATGGGATGCCCTTTCCTTTTCCTTGTTCGGAACACCGGACCGATCCGGGTCCGGAGTTAATATACATCCGCAGTTCCCCTTTTGCAATGGGGAAACTATGAATACTATGAATACTGCTCCGGCGGCGATGCCGCCAGGTGGATGGGGGCCGGTCTGCGGGCGTGGCGTTGACATGCACAGCCTGAAGAGGTCTGCGGAGTGTTGCCTCTTGCGTCTGTTTGCGAACCGCGGCAACTCGAGAGCGTCAGCGACAGTTGCCGCGTAGAGTCGAGGCCGACGTTCGGCCCGCCGGGCCGATTGCCGGTCTGCGGGCGAAACGCTGAGTGTCACGCGCCGTTTGTATCGTGCGGAGGTGAAAGATCCCGCTGCCACAGTGTTCATAGCATTCATAGTATTCATAGGTCGGCAGGGCTCATTTTTCTCACTCGAGTGAGGCTTTTTACCCAACCTTCTCATAGCCCCTCACGCGCCAAAAAGGTCGGGGCGAGGGGGAGAAAAACGCGGCGGCGGTTTGCTCCTCCCGCGCCCCGCACCCTTTTCCCGGAAAAGGGCAGGGGACGTTTCTTTATCGCAGCATGAAAAAATCGAAAGTCAAGGCCCGAAAGGAAAAATTTTTAAAAAATTTTCTCGAAAAAACACAATATATTGTGGTTTTTCTTCTTGAAATATCAATATAGTGTGGTATTGTATGGAAGAGCACACCACGGGAGTCTTTTGGGGCGGTGTGTTTCGATGAAGGATCCGGTCTTGACGAAAGAAGGAAGAGTTGGAAGGAATTCGACGATGCGTTTCGGACTGCGCAAGATGACGCTGCTGGATTTTCCGGGGCGAGTGGCCTGCACGGTGTTCACCTGCGGGTGCAACTTCCGCTGTCCCTTCTGCCACAACGCGACCCTGGTCCGGGGGAGCGCCGACGATCTGGAATTTTCCGAAGAGGAGCTTTTCAAGTTCCTCGGTTCCCGGAAGCGGCTCCTCGACGGCGTGGCGGTCACGGGCGGCGAACCTCTGCTGCACCCCGAGACGCCGGAGCTGCTCAGGAAGATCAAGGATCTGGGCTTCGCCGTGAAGTTGGACACCAACGGCTCCTTCCCCGAAGTCCTGGAAAAAGTCATCGGGTCGGGATGCGTGGACTACGTGGCGGTGGACATCAAGAGTTCCCCCGCCCGGTACGACCGGGTCTGCGGCAGGGAAGGGATGTTCGAAAAGGTTTCCCGGACCATCGCTCTTTTGTTGGCGGGCAAGGTGGACTACGAGTTCCGCACCACGGTGGTCTCGGGGCTCCACGAGGTGGAGGATTTTCCGGAACTTGGGAAAGCCATCGCCGGGGCGAAGAGCTATTTCCTCCAGAACTTCAAGGAAACGGACGACCTGCTGGAGCCCTGGAGCACTTTCGCCAGCGTCGACCGGGCGACCCTCGACAAGATGCTGGCGGCGGTCCGGCCCTTCGTGCCGGCGGCAGCGCTCCGCGGAGAGTAGAGGCTCCGGAAGGAAATCGGAAAGAAGAAGACGACTTATGCCGGACGATGCCGAAAGGATCTCCGGCGGTGAAGATAAAAACTGAAAAACATGTCGAAGAACTAAAAAAAGAAAGGGAAAGGGAGCAGACGATGTATCAGGTCCAGAAGCGTGACGGTAAGAATGTGGATTTCGATCTTACCAAAATTTCCGACGCCATCCGCATGGCGTTCGAGGCGCAGGAAAAGCAGTACAATCAATCCATCATCGACTTTCTGGCGCTGAAGGTCACGGCGGATTTCGAGCCCAAGATCAAGGAAGGTCTGGTGGCCGTCGAAGATATCCAGGACAGCGTGGAATCGGTCCTCGTGCAGGCCGGATACGGCGACGTGGCCAAGGCCTATATCCTCTACCGCCGTCAGCGGGCCAAACTCCGCAACGCCGCCTCCACCATCCTCGACTTCAAGAAGGCCGTGGACGACTACGTGAAGATCAACGACTGGCGGGTCAAGGAAAACTCCACCGTGACCTATTCCGTGGGCGGCCTCATCCTTTCCAACTCCGGCGCCATCACCGCCAACTACTGGCTTTCGGAGGTCTACGACGACGAGATCGCCAACGCCCACCGGAACGCGGACATCCACCTCCACGACCTTTCCATGCTCACCGGCTACTGCGCCGGATGGTCGCTGAAACAGCTCATCAAGGAAGGTCTGGGCGGCGTCCCCGGCAAGATCACCTCGGCCCCCGCCTCGCACCTGGCGACATTGTGCAACCAGATGGTGAACTTTCTCGGCATCATGCAGAACGAATGGGCCGGCGCTCAGGCCTTTTCCTCCTTCGATACCTATTTGGCTCCCTTCGTCCGGACCGACAATCTGGACTACGAGCAGGTGAAAAAGTGCATCGAATCGTTCATTTTCGGCGTCAACACGCCTTCCCGCTGGGGAACTCAGGCTCCCTTCAGCAACATCACTCTCGACTGGACCGTCCCCCAGGACCTGGCCGAACTCAACTGCATCGTCGGCGGCAAGGAGATGGATTTCAAGTACAAGGACTGCAAGAAAGAGATGGACATGGTGAACAAGGCCTTCATCGAGATCATGATCGAAGGCGACGCCCAGGGCCGGGGATTCCAGTACCCCATCCCCACCTACTCCATCACCCGTGATTTCGACTGGTCCGAGACCGAAAACAACAAGCTGCTCTTCGAAATGACTTCGAAGTACGGGACTCCCTACTTTTCCAACTACGTCAACAGCGACATGGAGCCCAGCGACATCCGCTCCATGTGCTGCCGGCTCCGGCTGGACCTGCGGGAACTGCGGAAGAAGTCCGGCGGTTTCTTCGGCAGCGGCGAGAGCACCGGTTCCATCGGCGTCGTGACCATCAACATGCCCCGGATCGGCTACCTCGCGGCGGACAAGGATGATTTCTTCGCCCGGCTGGATCGGATGATGGATATCTCCGCCCGCAGTCTCAAGATCAAGCGCGACGTCATCTCCAAACTGCTGAACGAGGGACTTTATCCCTACACCAAACGGTATCTGGGCAAGTTCGACAACCACTTCTCCACCATCGGGCTCGTGGGGATGAACGAGGCCTGCCTCAACGCCAAGTGGATCCGGGCCGATCTGACCACTCCCGCCGCCCAGCAGTTCACCAAGGACGTGCTCAACCACATGCGCGAGCGCCTTTCCGATTATCAGGAAATGTACGGCGACCTCTACAACCTCGAGGCCACCCCCGCCGAATCCACCAGCTACCGGCTGGCCAAACATGACAAGAAGCGCTTCGGCGACATCATCACCGCCGCGGGCGACTGCGGCACCCCCTACTACACCAACAGCTCCCACCTGCCCGTGGGCTACACCGACGACATCTTTTCGGCGCTGGACATTCAGGACGAGCTCCAGACCCTCTACACCTCCGGGACCGTCTTCCACGCCTTCCTCGGAGAGAAGCTGCCTGACTGGAAAGCCGCTTCCAACCTCGTAAGGAAG
>JAFSYV010000280.1 GCA_017443585.1 Lentisphaeria bacterium
CACTACGAAAAGGGCAAAGTTATTTCCGGACTCGCCGCCGCCGCGGCCGCGGGGACCGTGGTCTTTCACGCCGGGACCGCCTCCCGCAACGGCGAGATCGTCACCGCGGGCGGCCGGGTCCTGGGCGTTTCCGCTCTGGGCACGGACATCGCCGACGCCATCGCCAACGCCTACGCGGGCGTGGAAAAGATCTCCTTCGAGGGGGCTTTTTACCGGCATGACATCGGGGCCAAGGCTCTGAAAAAATAAAAAAGGGAGATTCCGGCTGTGATCACTTTCGAAAACGGCGTATTCACGCTTGAAAACAAGCTCTTCCGCCGTCAGCTCAAGCTGGGGGAACAGGGTATCTGGACCGTCAGTGTCAAGGATCTTTCCCGGGATCTGGAGTATTCCCGGTGCGATGGGCCGCCGGAGTTTTCCTGCTGGATCAACAGCACGCCGGCCCGCGGGAACACGGGCGGTGAACAGACCCTCAAGTACCGGACTTACGAAACGGGGAAGACCGCATTCGGCGGCGAAATGCTCAAGATCGTCTTCGACCTGCCGCAGGAGCAGGCGACGCTCTCGCTGATCTCGATCATCTACCCCGATCTGCCGGGAACCGTGCGGAAGATCGAGATCACCGCCGGCAAAAAGGAGCTCAAGCTCTCCGACCTCGTCCTGGAGACCTTCAACCTGGCTCCCGGCGAACGGACCGACCTTCAGGCCTATAAGGAACAGGGCCGTCTGCCGGGGCTCTACGAGTTCACCATCACGGGGACCGACGATCTGCTGCAGTTCCACGACGCGAAGCTGAAAGCCGGATTTTTCACGGGGAGTTCCATTCCGGGCCCCCTGCGCTACGTCATGTATTATCCCGGCTGGAATTCCGGCGTCCGCTACGGCTACTCCATGTCGACGCCCGTGTTCCGCAAGTATCTCGCTCCCGGCGAGAGCTGGTGCTCGGACGAAGTCTATCTGCTCCTCTACTCGGGGAGCCGGGAAGAGTGCCGCGGCCGCAACGATTTCCGGGAACTCGTCCGGCGGAGCCTGCCGCCCCTTTCGCCCGTGGCGGGGCCCATGTACTGCACCTGGATCCCCTTCCTGAAGGGCATCAGCGAGGAGCTGCTGGGGAAACTGGCCCGCAAGGCCGGGGAAGCTGGATTCGACATCCTCGTCCTGGACGACGGCTGGTTCACCCGGAACGCGTGGGAGGTGGACAGGGAAAAGTTCCCCAACGGCCTCGAAAAGGTCGCCTCCTTCCTCCGTGACGCGGGGGTGAAGTTCGGGCTCTGGTTCAACATCGGCACCGACTACGGCAACCCCGGCAGCAATGCGGACGACAACTGCATCAACCCCGACGGCTCCCTGAAAAACGGCGGGAAGCCCGGCATACGCTGTTTCGCTTCACTTCACCGGGAACGGATCGCGGAGAAATTGAAGGAGCTGGCGAAACGATACGGCCTTGCCTACTTCAAGATGGACTTCAGCAACATCATCAGCCCCTACGGTGTCCTGACCGTGGGCTGCGCTTCTCACGACCACGCCTACCATCGCGAATTCGAAGACTCCGTAACGGAGGAATACCGGTCGCTCTACGCCTTGCGCGAAAGCATGAAATCCTTCGACCCGGACCTCTGTCTGGACTACAGCTTCGAAGTCTTCGGCACCGAATTCCCCGGCGTGGCGGGACTGCGCTACAGCGACGTCCAGCATGTTTCCAACTTCAATCTGCGCCGGAACATTTGCAGTGCAAGGCAGATCAGGCAGGGGCTTTACGCCTTCACCGCCATGCTGCCCCCGGAACGGGTCTCCGGCAGTCTCATCGAACTGCAGGGGGAGGGCGCTCTGGAAAATCTCTACACGGCGCTGGTCGGCAACCCTCTGATGGCGGGAGACCTGCTCGACCTGACGCCCGAACAGCTCAAGGCCAGTTCCAGCATTTTCGCCGCCTTCAAGGTCCTTTCGGCCAGGGGGCCCCTGACCGACCGGCAGCTGTGGCTGTGGAACAAGGACGCCGAAGATCCCGATTCGCTCCCCGACGGCTACTTCCGCTGGTCCCGGAAGAGCGGGGAGGGGATGGCGGCGATCTTCGCCAACGGTTCCGGCGCGAAGTCCGTCACGGCGAAGTTCCAGCTGCCCGACGACGGTCCCAGACGGTTGCGGGATATGGCGACAGGGGCCGAACTCGGCACCTTCACCGCCCGGCAGCTCAGGGAGGGGATCGAACTGCCCTTCGGCGCCGCACGGGTCCGGGGATTTGCCGTGGAGCACGCTTCGATTTGAAATTTCCGGAGTTTTGTGCTATATTATAATGACCGTATAGTCTTTTGTCTTTCAAAAACATGGTAAAACAGGAGTAAGACCAAGTGAGTTACAAGGTTCTTGTCTTTGTCAAGCAGGTTCCGGACACCCAGAACATCACCGGCGACGCCATGACGCCCGAGGGTACCGTGAACCGGGCCGCGCTGCCTGCGGTGTTCAATCCGGAAGATCTCAACGCCCTCGAGCTGGCTCTTCAGCTCAAGGAACGCTACGGGGCCCACATAACCGTCGCCACCATGGGAATGCCCGCCGCCGCCGAAGTGCTCCGGGCCTCCCTCTATCGGGGCGCCGACCGGGCCATCCTGCTGACCGACCGGGCGCTGGCCGGAGCCGACACGCTGGCCACCAGCTACACCCTGAGCTGCTGCGCCAGGAAACTCGGCGACATCGACCTTGTGCTCTGCGGCCGTCAGGCCATCGACGGCGACACGGCCCAGGTGGGGCCCCAGATCGCCGAAAAGCTGGGCGTCCCCCAGCTCTGCTACGTGGAAGAGGTCAAGTCCCTCGAAGGCCGGACCATCACCGTCCGCCGGGCCATCGAGGGCGGCTACGAGGTGCTTTCCTCGCCCCTGCCGGCGCTGCTGACCGTCATCGACGCCAACGAGCCCCGGCCCATGAACGCCCACAACATCATGCGTTTCAAGAAGGCCCGGACCAAAAGCGAAGCGGCCCGTCCCGCGGGGCAGACGCCCCTTGCGCCCGAAGAGGCCGCGGCCAAGGTCGCCGAGCTGGAAAAGGAGGGGCTCCTCATCGAAGAGTGGAACGCTTCCGACGTGAACGCCGAACCCGACCGGATCGGTTTCGCGGGGTCTCCCACCAAGGTCAAGCAGGTGATGAGCGTCGTCCTCACCGCCGGCGAGGCCAAGCAGATCCCCCCCACCGCCGACGGGATCAACGAACTTATCCATGAACTGATTACCGACCATACTCTGGGGTGATGTTATGAGCGAAAAAAGAGGAAATGTCTGTGTTTTTGTGGAACAGGAATCCGGGAAAGTCGCCGCGGTCAGTCTCCAGCTGATCAGCAAAGGACGTGAACTTGCCGACCGCCTCGGGGTCAAACTCGAAGCCGTTCTGCTCGGGAACGGCGTTGCCGATGCCGTCCCGCAGCTCTTCCATTACGGCTGCGACAAGGTGCTTCTGGCGGAGCATCCCGCCCTCGAACCTTTCACCGTGCTGCCCTACGCCAAGGTCATCATGGACCTCATCCGCGAGCGCAAGCCCAATATCCTGCTTTTCGGCGCCACGCTGAAGGGCAGGGAACTGGCCCCCCGGATCGCTTCCGAAAAGCGGGCGGGACTCACCGACGACTGCACCGATCTCCAGATCGACGACTTCGAAGACAAGAAGAACGGCAAGAGCTACACCGACAAGCTGATGCAGATCCGTCCCGCCTTCGGCGGCAACATCATCGCCACCATCGTCAACACCTGGGACGATCCCCAGATGGTGACGGTCCGCGAAGGCGTGATGAAGCTGGGCGAACCCGACACCTCCCGCACGGGCGAAGTCGAAAAGGTCGCCGTCAAACTCAGCGACGCCGAGACCGTGGTCAAGGTCCTCGAACGGGTCCGGGCCGACAAGGAGGTCGATCTTCAGGGCGCCCAGATCATCGTGGCCGGCGGCTACGGGGTTGGCTCCAAGGAGAACTTCAAGCTGATCTACGACCTGG
>JAFSYV010000281.1 GCA_017443585.1 Lentisphaeria bacterium
AAGGAGAGGACGGTCCGGTCCAGATCCAGGTCTTCGTCCACGAGGCCGTATTTGCGGATGTTGTGGTTGTCGTCCATCAGTTCCGCCGCCTCCACGTCGAGGATGCCCAAAGTCCGGGCCAGGGCGTTGATCCTCTCGGCGTTGCGGTACTGGGCCACGTCGAAGTCGCCCAGCTCCACGAAGCCCGTGGCGGAAAGGAAGATGGCGATGAGGGCCCGCATTTCCAGGTCCGAAAGGTCGAAGATCCGCCGCATTTCCTCGAAGCGCAGTTCCGTGGCGGAGCGCTTGCGGTCGGGAGCGGCCAGAGCGGCTTCGTACTCCTCGACCCGGCGGCGGTAGAGTTCGGCGAAAACGTGCCACATCTTCTTGCGCTTGAGCACGTTCTTGCTGAGGTACGAAACGATGTCGTCGGGATCGTCCTCGTCGATCTCGGGGGGAGTGCGGTGCTTGGGGCTGGCGCCCAGCGCCCGGCGCCTCTCGGGCGAGAGCAGTTTGTCGTAGATTTCCGAAAGTTCGTTGACGGTGAGAAAGTTGGCGACCGCGCGGAACCAGTCGTTGTCCTTGCTGGTGCGGACTCCGATGGTGCTCAGCACGTTCCGGATGTTCCGGCAGGCGTGGTAACATTTGAAAAGATCCACCCCTTCGCCGAAAAGACGCTCGTGTTCGATCTTCTCGATCTGGGCGGCGTTGTTCAGAGCAGGCATAAGAAATTCCTCCTTGTCGATTGATTTTTCCGTGATCGGCGCCCAGGCTGCGGAAACCGCGGCGGGGCGCGCCGTATGTTCGCTCACTGATTATACGATGCCGGCGCATCGTTTTTTTCGGAAAAAAAGCTTCTTTTCGATTTTTTTTCGATTTTTTCGAAATCGGCCGGTTCATTCGTCCTCGGGGGAGGCGGGAGCAGCGAAGACCTCTTCGTCGAGACGGCGGAAGAATCCGGCCATGAACCGGAGCCGTTCTTCCGCCAGTCTGCGGCCCGCGGGAGTCTGCATGACCTGGGGCAGGTGCCGGAGCTTGACCAGATACTCCCGGTAGGCGGTGTCCTCGGGGCCGTAGGGCTGCCCGCCGAGGGCCTCCTCTTCCGTGTTGTGGAGCCTCGCCCCGCAGGAACCGGCGAAGAGAAAGGCCCGGCCCAGCCCCGTCGCCCCCAGGGAATCCAGCTTGTCGGCGTCGAAGACGATCCGGCCTTCCGGGGTGGCGGGACGCGCCTCCGCCCGGTAGCGGTGGGTCCGGATGATCTCCGCGACCGCGGCGCGGAGATCCGGGGGCAGCCCGCGGGCTTCCATCAGCTTTGCGGCCAGTTCCGCGCCCCGCTGCGCGTGGCACACCTTGCCGCGGGAAGCGTACTCCTCGGGCCGGGCGCAGTCGTGGAGCAAGGCGGCGAAAAGCACCGTTTCCCGGTCGGCTTCCGGCTCTTCCGCCAGAAGTTTTTCGGCGTTCCGCATCACCCGGCAGGTGTGGTCCCAGTCGTGGCCGCCGCCGGGAGAGCCGGAAAGGCGGGCCCTGACCTCCTCAGCCAGCGCGGAAAAGATTTCCGGGAAACGCATGAAGTTCAGCTCCGCTTCACGTGGCCCGCCAGAGGCAGCAGCATGCCCCCCAGACTGTTCCCGAGCGTCATGACCGCGATGGCGGCAAAAGTGTTCCACGTCCAGGCGTTCCCCGCGGAAAAGTAGTACATGTTGGCCACGCAGTGTTCGAAGCCGCTCAGGATGAAGACCGCCACGCAGAGAAAGACCAGCGTCATCCGGACCACGCCGGGAAGCTCCTCCTTGCGCTTGAAGCCCTCCACCGCCGTATACATGAGGATGCCGCAGAAGAAGGAGAGGATGAGCCAGCTCGACCAAGAGTCCGCGGCCTTGGCGGCGCAGACCCTGGCGATGCGGGCGCCGAAGGCCGGGAAGCTCCGGCTGTGCCGCACTCCCTGCGCCACGAGGAAGGTCCCGAGCCAATTCCCGCACCAGATCACCGCCAGCTCCGCCAGATAGCGGGGGGTGTTGCGCCCCTGCACGGCCAGATAGCCGATGGCCCCGGTGTAGAGCTTGAAGCCGTAACTGACGATGGTCAGCAGTCCGAAGCCGAAGAGCAGCGCCCCCGTCACCGGGTCGGGGACCGCCATGCAGACGGTGCCGGCGATGCCGATGAAGATACCGGCCAGTATCGCGTTGATGAAGATTTTTCCGCAACTCATGCGAATGACTCCGATTTCGGGCGGTTCCGATCAGACAAGTTCATAGATGCCTATTTCGCCGGGCTGGAGCACCCACGGCGTTTCCACCGTGCCGTCGGCGGCGATCCCGAAGGAACCCTCCTCGAACTCTCCCGTCGGGGCGAGGCGCAGGACCTTGGCCGGCTTCTTCGCCGCGGCGATGCGGACCGGCAGGGGGTCGTAGGAGCCGTTGGCGACGGCGCAGACCAGCGCCCCGCCGGGCAGGGTGCCGCAGAGGATCCGGGCGTCCTGCATTTCGGGCACGTAACAGGGGACTCCGCCCAGCTTCTTCAGGTACGAGATGTAGAAGAGCTTCCGCCCCGGATTGGCCACGTGCATCTGGTGCCACTTCTGGAGGTTCATGGCCGTGACGACGACCTTGCCGCCGGAAGCGTTGGCGAAGAAGGTGCTGCCCGCCATGGTCTTTTCGGCGGGAGCGCCCCGGTACTGCGAGAAGAAGACTTCGCTCAGCTCCTCCGCGCCGGGGAGCGGGGTGAGGAACGGAGTCCCGTCGGCGGCCAGGAATCCCACGGAAAGGCCCGTTTCCTTCAAAACTTCCTTGTTCCCCCGGACGGGCGTATTTTCCGCTTTCACGCCGGTGAGCTCCGCAAATCCCCGTCGGGTCAGCTTCACGGCGGCGGGACCGTCGATGAGCGCGGCGTCGGAAAGGATGAGGCGCAGTTCCTCATCGGTATAGCAGTCGATCTGATCCCCGCTGAGCAGATGGATCCCCTTCGACCCCAGCCCCTCGTAACGGACCGGGAAGCCCGTGCGGCAGAAGCAGAAGGTGGGCCAGTCGCAGCCGGCGGAGAAACGCATCCCTGCAGCGGGGTAAGGTTCGTGGTCGAGGGGCGGCACGTCGACCAGACAGCCCGCGGGCGTCCAGCTGCGGGCGATCTCGAGAACTTTCCGGTAGAAATACCGGTTTTCGGCGAGGATCTTTTCATAAGGCCGGGAAATTTCCCGCAGGGCGTCGGCGCCCTGGTCCAGCCAGAGTTTGCCCCCGTCCAGTCCCCGGAGCAGTCCGGCGGTGATGTGGGCGTGCATGGTCCGGGCGCTCTTGCTGTAGCGGTTGTGGGGACAGGTGTCGGATTCGTCCAAAAGCTCGATGCCCTTGCCCTTCATGAGAGCGACCTGGACCCCCGTTCCGGCGTCCCGCCAGAGGGCGTCCCGGAGCGTCCCTTCCAGATAGGAGGCGTTGCTGATGCGCAGGAAGGGGGCCGTCTTCCCGGCCAGAGTGCGTGACTCCATTTCCGCATGATCGTAACGGTTGCCCACGATGCAGCAGCCGCAGCGGATGGCGGGATCCACCGAATCGATGGCCTGCCGGACGGTCTCGCACAGGCGCTTCATGGCTTCGATCTGAGCTTTTTCGAAGGCGGCGGCCACGGGATCATGAGGCCCGGCTCCGGTCACTGCGGCGGCGAGCGTTTCGCGGGTGAAGCTCTTCCCCGTCATCTCCGAAATGAGCTTCACGTGCCGGTCGCAGTAGCAGGTCCCGTCGAACATCCGCATGTCGTCGTCGCCCAGGGTGAAATCTGGATGTTCCTCGCACAGCGTGGTGACGCAGGTGCGGATGTAGTCCAGAAAACGGCTGTCGAGGGGACAGCAGCGGTGGGTCACGGTCCCGTCCGCCTTGATGATGCGGTCGGCTTCGAGGGCGCACTGGGGCGTGAGGTTCCAGTAGCCGCCGTGGCCCAGCGTGGTCTGGAAGAGGATGCCGAGCCGGATCCCCTTCTCCCCGGCAAGGAGCGCTTTCAGCTTGCGGAACGAGGCCTTCTGGATTCTGACCTTGTCGTAGACGTCGTCCCCCTGGGGGTGCAGGGGATAGCTCATGGCGAAGTATTCGATCCCCGTTTCCTTATTGCGGTTGCGGATGAGGTCGGCCAGATACGCCTCCTTCCCCGCGAAGTTGGGGATGATGGAAATGAAAAAGGGCTTGGGCAGATTTGCGGCGGCGGAAGTCTTCATCGTGATTCACCTCGTTTTTTGTGGTTGGGTGTAATATACCTCTTCAAAAGAAAAATGCAAGACGCCATGCCGGGAAAAAGTTCATTTTTCGGAGCGGGACCTCACATACCCTCAGGCTTCCTGCCTTCGAGGCCGTTCCGGAGCGCCTGCAAGTGGCGGAAGAGCTGCTCGGCTTCGGCGGTCGAGGCCGAGCCTGAGCGGTATTCCGCCCGGTAGAAGATGCCGAAGATGGCCTCGGCTTCAGGGGCGAGATCGCTCCGGAGCGACCGCGCGTAGGCCATGAGCTCCTGATTGTTCTCCCTTGGCATCCGGTGGATTTCGAGGAGCAGCAGCGCGGCGTGACAGCCGCTCAGGATGGCCCGGCCGGGCCGGTCGATCTGTCCCGCCCGGCGGCGGAGCAGCAGAAAGCGCCCTTTGCGCCAGAGGCGCTTGAGCAGCTGCACGGCCCAGAGCAGGAGCGACAGCCCCAGCAGCGCAAGCCCGATCACCGTGAGGAGCCGGGTCCACGAGGAGACGGCGAAGATCGCGAAGTCCACCAGCCTGCGCTGCAGGAAATTCAGGAGCTCGGCGGCCTTCCGGCGGATCTCCGCCAGATCGATGAGGGGCTTCTTCCCCTGAAGCCCGGGGCCCTTGAGCTGATCGGCCTGTTTCCGGTGCTCTTTCTGGAGCTCCTCCCGGAGTTTTTCCCCGGCGGCGGCGATGTCGTTGAGGGCCTTCCCCGCCTCGCTTTCGCCCATTTTCTTCCGCTCGGCCTGGAGTTTGGCCCGCTGCATGTAGTCCAGCGTATTGTCCGTGAGTTCGGGCGGCCGGATCCGCCATTCGTCGCCGAAGGGGTCCCGCATCTTCCCGAATCCGGGGGGCGAGGTTTCCGAAACGATGGCCGACGGGGGCGTGGCGTCGAAGGTCAGCCAGCCGTATTCGGGAATGAATATCTGGGTCCAGGCGTGGGCGTGGTACTCGAAGACCTCGAAGAGCGAGGTGAGGGTGTTGTAGTTCCCCGGCGAAAAGCCCGTGGCCACCCGTGCGGGCAGTCCCGCGCAGCGGGCGAGGACCGCCAGCGCCGAGGCGAAGTATTCGCAGTGGCCTTCGCCCAGCGTGAAGAGGAAATAGTCCACGCTTTCCCGGTGCCGGGGGGTGCGTTCCGCGTGGAGTTTGTAGGCGTAGTTGTTCCGCAGGTAGTCCCGCAGGGCCAGGGCCTTGGCGTAGGGAGTGCGGCTCCCGGCGGTGACGGCGGCGGCCAGCGCCCGGACCCGGAGCGAGATCCGGTTTCTGGGCAGCCGCAGGTAGGCGCTGCGCCGCATGCTTTCGGGCCAGCGGGCCGGGAGAGGGGCGCCCTTTTCGTCGCGGGCGATCGAAGGCAGCTGAGATTCCGCCTTGAAGTTGAAGGGGGGGCCTTTCCGGTAGCTCTGGATCTCCACGCCCCAGAAGTGGAAAACGTAACGCAGACCGTAATCCCCCTTCTCGTCCGGGCGGAAGTCCGTCACCTGCCACGGGAAGGCCAGATTGGCGGAAAAGAGCTTTTCCCACGAATAGGTCAGCTTCACCCGGTGTTCTTCGCTTCCTGGGTCCAGGCTCCGGTTCCGGCGCATGTAGGGGGAAACCCGCCACTCCCGGCCGTCGTAGTCGTCGTAAAGCCGGGCCAGGTGGTAGAGCTTCAGGGGGGATTTGACCCGGAATACCAGATCCTTGCCCATGGTCCCGCCGCCGTTGCCGGGCACCACGGAAACGTTGGGCGGCGTCTTGGGGAACCGGGCAACCGGGCCCGTTTCGGTCTTGGCGGGGGCCAGGGCGTCGCCGGGGGCGTCGTCCCTGGCCTCCGTGCCTTCCGGACTGTTCCCGACGGTGCCGCCGGAACGGAGCCACTCCTTGAGTTCCGGCGGAGCGAAGGACTCCCGTTCCGTGGTGAAGGAGACCGGGATGAGACCTTCGAGCCCGTTGTCGTTCAGGGGGATGAGGCCGAAGACGAAGTGAAAGATGAGCCCCGCGGCGCCCAGCCAGAGCAGATAGAAGTGCCATGTCCGCCGGAAGGATCCCGCCGGGGCCCGCAGCAGCATGTCGCCCGAGAGGAAGCCGGTCCGGTTCCGGAAGAGGATGATCAGCACCGTGAGAAAGGCGCCGCAGGCGAGATACAGCGAAACGAGCCGGGGCAGCAGGGAAGCGTACATCACCATGAGGATGTCGATGAAAAGGAGGTAGAAATAGCCCCGCGAAGCCCCCGTGGTGAGGAAGGTGAGGCTCCAGAGGGCCAGCATCTCGATCATCATCTTGTCCAGGGGGACGTTCTGCTTGAGCCGGTACATGCACCAGAAGCATCCGGCCCCGAAGATGCAGGCGTTGAGGATCATGCGCATCAGGATGTTGCAGAAGCGGTAGGGCACGTAGACCAGCAGCGCGCAGGGGAGCAGCAGCGCGGCCACCGTCACGGTGAACCGGGGATCCCCGTGCATGACGAGGGCCGCCAGAATGCTCAGAAGATCCAGCAGGGCGAACCACAGATGGGCGGGATGCCGGGGGACCGGGCGGCGGAGCTCGATGCCCGAAAAGAGGGCCTTAAACTTTTTCCAGAGCGTCATCATAATAGAGGATCTCACTCAGGGAGGTCTTGAAGTCGATCACGATCCGGTCGCCGTCGTCGGGACTTTCCGGCAGGGGCGGGGGCAGCTCCCGGATGATGTCGGGTTCGACGGGGGGGAAGTTGCGGGCCGGGGCGTGGATCCAGTTGACCCGGATCCCGGACTCCCGGAGCTGTTTCACCAGATCGCTCAGGGCGCCGGGGCAGGTCATGGTCAGCAGAAAGAGGGTGTCGCCGGGGTTCAGATGCTCCACCGCGTCGCAGAGCAGGTTTTCGACGGAAACGGGGGAACACCGGATCTCGGTGAGGGCTTCGATGATCTTGCCCCTGACCCCGGCGGAGTCGCCGGAAATGCGGACGCGCTCCCCGCCGGGGAACTCCGCCGCGAAGGTCAGATGGCAGTAGCGCCTTCCCAGCGTGTCGGTGACCGAGGCGGCGCAGCTCACCAGATGCTCGAAATTGTTGTCGGCATCGTCCTGCCCCACGTCCGCGGCGCAGGTGTCGAGGACGATGTGGATCTTTTCGGTGACGCTCGCTTCGAACTCCTTGACCATGAGTTTGTTCCTGGCCGCGCTGCCCCGCCAGTAGATGTGCTGGATCTCGTCCCCCGGACGGTACGGCCGGATCCCGAAGAAGTCGCCGCCGATGCCCGCGTGGCCGAGCAATCTCCCCTCGCCGCCGTCCGACGGGCGCTCCCGGCGTGAGACGGGCAGATTTTCCAGCTCCTCGATCCGGGGCGTCACCGTGATCTCGCCGGGGAGATGAAAAGTTCTGGTGCGCTTGAAGAAGCCGCAGGGGTCGCCGCTGATGACCGTGAGTTTCTCCAGCTTGTAGCGGCCCCGGCGGTCGGCGTTGATCTCGCGGTTGAGGATCACCGTTTCGCCGGGGGCCATGGCGGGGACGGCGGTCCGGCAGACCTTCTGCAGCGAAAAGTCCAGCTTCTCCCGGACCACCATCACCTGACGGTAGAAGTGGGAGGCGTTGACGATCTTGAGCGGGAGCACGGCGGTGGAGTTGCCCGGCACGTCGGCGGCGGTCAGCCGTTCCACCCGGAGCTTCCCCACGGAAAACTGGGCGATGAGAAAGGAGCTGAGCCACATCCCCGCCAGCACCGAAGCGCAGAGGGCGGTCATCAACCCCACGTTCATCACCGCCACCCCGGCGGCGGCCAGCGTGAGCAGAAGAAAGACGATGCCTCCCGACGTGGGACGGGCTATGAACATCGGCGGAAACTCCTTTTGTTCCGCGGAGGGATCATCGTCCCTCGTTGGGCAGTTTGATCTTGGAAACGATGTCGTCCAGCACGTTGGCCATGCTCTTCCACTGGGCCTTCCAGCGGAGCTTCAGGGTGAGCCGGTGGGCCAGCACCACCTGATAGAGGCGGCGCACGTCTTCGGGGGTGACGTAGTCCCGTTCCTCGCAGGCCGCCAGACTCTGGCACGCCCGCATGAGGGCCAGAGTGGCCCGGGGACTGCATCCGTTGACCAGCGCCTGATGTTCCCGGGTGGCCCCCGCGATGGCGATGATGTAGGACTTGATGGCGTCGGAAACCTCGATTTTCCGCACCAGCGACTGGGCGCAGACCACGTCGTTGCTCCGGACCACCCCTGAAATGGAGTTGAGCAGATTGCCGTTCCGGGCCCCGGAAAGGATCTCCAGTTCCGCCTCGGCGTCCGGATAGCCGATGGAAAGGCGCATCATGAAGCGGTCCAGCTGGGGCTCCGGCAGGGGATAGGTCCCGTGATAGTCCTCGGGGTTCTGGGTGGCGATGACGAAAAAGGGCCGGGGCAGGACCCGCCGTACGCCGTCGATGGTCACCGCGCCTTCCGCCATGCACTCCAGCAGACTGGACTGGGTCCGGGGGGTGGTGCGGTTGATCTCGTCGGCCAAAATCACGTTGCCGAAGATGGGGCCGGGCATGAAGCG
>JAFSYV010000282.1 GCA_017443585.1 Lentisphaeria bacterium
AACGGATTGAATAATGCCGGTCACGATCTTTCTCGGAACGAAGGGATATGGAGCTGTCGGGCGCCGGCAGAGGGGGAGGGGGCCCCCATGCCCTTTCGTATTCCGGCTCCGAAAGATATTTTTCAATTGCATGGGGCTGTTTGCGGAAAATGCGCGCCAAATCCTTTCCGGACAAGGTTCCTTCTTTTAATTCCTCTCCCAGCCAATAAGCGTTTATCCGATAATTGTTTCCCAGAAAAACATCGCTCCAATGCTCCGTCTGCCCGAACCGAATCCGCCATTCCGATGACGGCGGCGCTTCCTTTTTCTTGCAGGATGGCGGCCATGCACGCGCCCCGAGCCATACGATCAGAAAAGCAAATGTCAGGACGGCGGCGACGACAAACCGTTTCGCGGATTTCCTTTTTCTTCGGATGGGACCGGACATTTTTTACCCCCTGCTGATTCGGCCGCTGCGCCCCCGGGGCGGCGGAATTTCCCGCAAAGCGCTTTCCCTGCGATATGATAGCATCTTTCGGACGGGTTGTCAAGCCCTTTTCCGCCGCGTTGCGCGAATTTGACATCTCGTTTTGGCGCGTTATAGTTTAGGCGGCGATAAAAGGAAAAGCCGGAAGCAAATGACGGGCAAGGAGGCGGCGATGGCGGAGGAAAAGAAAAGCGGGTGGTTGGTGCGGATCTTGCAGATGGTGCTGATGGTGCTGTTCGTGCCGCTGCTCGCACTGTTCTGGTTCGTCGGGACTCTCGTCATTCACCTCAGTTCTCTGCATCCGGGCTGGCATTCCCTGTTCTGGACGGTCGGCATGATCGAAAAGCCCGGCTACACGCCGCTCGGTGGCGGGGCGCCGCTTTTTTAAAGCTCTCCTCCGCTGTCGTCGGGCGGGGGCGATGCGAAGGTGGTATCGGCAAAGCGACACGCGGACGATTGCGAAAAGGATGGAGGCAGACGCGGATGAAACCGAAAGAGAACCCGACCGGCCTTGTGGATGAAGAACTGGCCGACTTGAAACAAAAGGTGGTGGCGACCTTCAAGTTGTCGTATTCCCTGCTCGGCCTTGAGGCGGATGTGACGGATGTGATCTATGACCATATCGCCCTGTATCCGGAAGACAGAAAAAAGGAAATGGCCAAACTGCTGTGTTTCTTTCTCGACCGCCTCGATTGCGGCGAGGACGCCTCGGACATTTCCGATTTTGCGATGGTTCTTGTTCACAAGTCGTATGAAGTGGAACAACTCGATCAGGATGAGGTCGAGTATGGCAAAAGTTTCTCCGCCTCGGAAAGAGCGTGTCTGCTGGAATGTCTGGAACTTTTCCGGGAAAGGCTCCCCCTGTGGGCTTCGGAAATTCAGGAGGCCATCGAATTTTGGACATAACGGTTGCGGGGGATCGGCGTAAAAAAGGGCGACTCTCGCCCGCCGGCCGTCGTACGGCCCGCCCCTTGAAAAAATGGGTAGATGCTATAATGTAATGCCGTTACCATGATTTCAAGCGGAAAGGCGAAACGGATGAATACACGCGAGCGCGTTCAGGCGGTGCTGCATTTTGAAAGACCCGACCGGCTGCCGGTCATCGAATGGGCTTCGTGGTGGACCCAGACGGTCGAACGCTGGGAATCCGAAGGCCTGCCCAAGGGCATGAACAACTTCGAGCGGCAGGAATATTTCGGGCTGGACCTGCTGGTGCAGCAATGGTTCGGGCCGCGCTCGCCCAATCTCCCGCGCCCGGCTTACCACGGCGCCCCCATCCTCTCCACGTTGGAGGAATACGAGGCCTTCCGCCGGAACGGGTACATCCACAACCTCGACAACCTCCCCTTCGAATGGTTCGAGCGCTATCGGGCCAAGCACGAATCCGGCGAGGCCGCGTTCTGGTTCACGCTGGAAGGCTTTTTCTGGTTCCCGCGCACGCTCTTGGGGATCGAGCCGCACCTGCTGGCCTTTTACGATCAGCCCAAACTCATGCACAGGATGAATCAGGATCAGGTCGATTTCTCGCTCCGGGTGCTGGAACGCCTGTTCAGGAAATACCGCCCCGAATTCATGACCTTTGCGGAGGATCTGAGCTACAACCACGGCCCGATGCTCTCGCGCGAATTCTTCGACGAATTCCTCGCGCCCTACTACCGCCAGCTGCTGCCGATCCTGAAGGAAAACGGCGTGACCGTGCTGGTGGATTCCGACGGCGACATCTCCGAATGCCTGGGCTGGTTTCAGGACGCCGGGCTGGAGGGCATTCTTCCGCTGGAACGGATGGCCGGGGTGGATGTTTCCGCCCTGCGCCGGCGCTACCCGAAACAGGTCTTCGTGGGCGGCTTCGACAAAACGATCATGCACCTCGGCGAAGCCGCGCTCCGCAAGGAATTCGAGCGCGTCCTTCCGGCGGCGCGCCAAGGCGGCTACATGATCTCCTGCGACCATCAGACGCCCCCGGCCGTCTCGCTGGACGACTACCGCCTCTACCTGAAACTCTTCCGCGAATACGCGGAGATTTAGGTTTTCGCGAGAGGGGAAAACTTTTTGGCGGCGGAGCGCCGCTTTTTTAAGGCGCCCCTCCGTTGTCGGGGCGCGGGTTCCGCCGCCGTAACAACGGCACGGCGGCATAATACCGAGGCCGACGTTCGGCCCCTCTCGCGCTCTCCCTTTA
>JAFSYV010000283.1 GCA_017443585.1 Lentisphaeria bacterium
CGCCGCATCCTCAGCCTCACCACCGAAGAAGTGCTCAAGGAGGCCCACGGCCAGCTGAAGCTCTTCCCGACATTGGACGAAGTCTACGACTTTCTCGCCGAAGAGATGGTGGCCGAGTTCGCCAAGGCCGCCGCAGGCGACCATATCGTTTCCTTCATCATGCCCGTGGGCCCCACCCAGCCCTACCGGCTCATGGCCGAAAAGATCAACTACCGCAGCCTGAGTCTCAAGAACGTCCGCTTCTTCTTCATGGACGAATACGTGGACGATGAGAAGGACGAGCTCATCCCCGAGACCAGCCCCCTGAGCTTCCGGGGCCAGATCGGCCCGCTTCTTTTCAATCGGATCCGTCCGGAACTGATGATGCCCAAAAGTCAGATCATCTTCCCCACGCCTCAAAACATCAAGGATCTCCCCAAGATGATCGAGGACGCGGGCGGCATCGAAGTCTGCTACGGCGGCATCGGGATCCACGGCCACGTGGCCTTCAACGAGCCCGGCCCCGGCGTGAAGGACTCCAATCCCCGGATCCTCGAAATCAACGACTTCACCCGCACCATCGACGCCACACGCCACAGCGGCGTGGGCGGCAATCTGGAAAACTTCCCCCGCCGGGCCATCACCATGGGCATGAAACAGTGCCTCGAAGCCCGCCGCATGCTGCTCATGACCCGCAACGAAACGCCCACCTTCCTCTGGTCGAACACCATATTGCGCATCGCCGCGCTGGGCCAGCCCGGAGACGACTATCCCGTGACCCACGCCAGGTATCACAAGAATCTCCTCATCGTTTCCGACTACGCCAGCGCCGCCCGGCCGAAATACAACCTCTGAGGCGAATTCCATGAAATTCATCGACGCCCACGCGCATTTGTGTCACAACGCCAAGGGGATCGACGCCATCGTCGATTCCGGCGTTTTCGAACAGATCTGGCTCATGGACCTTTCCGGCGTGGGCTCCCTCGGGGGGTGTGAATTCGCCACGCAGGAGGAACTGCTCAGGACCGTCAGGGACTACGACGGCTTCTTCCTCGCCTTCGGTTTTCTTGACCTGGACCATGCGGTCCCCGGCGACATCGACCGGCTCCGGGATCTCGGGTTCGTGGGATTGAAACCCTACAAACAGCTCAAAGCCTACTCCGATCCGGCCTATTTCCCCCTGTATCAGCGGGCGCAGGAGCTGAAAATGCCCATCCTCTTCCACACGGGGCTCATCGCTCAGAGCACCCCCAGCGACGGCCGGTATACCCACGCTTTCGGGCCGGAAAACATGCGGCCCATCCATCTGGCGGCCATCGCCGAAGCCTTCCCCGAGCTCCAGATCATCGGCGGCCATCAGGGCTGGCCGTGGATGGAGGAAATGGAGCACAACCTCTACTACTACCGGAACATCACGGGGGACATCAGCGGCTACCTGCGCTCCGTGCCGAAACTCAACGAGATCCTGGACCGCCGGGTCCACGACGGGACCGACCGGTACTTCAACGAAAAACTCCACTTCGCCACGGATGAATTCTACGGCAACGAGGGGAGCAACGCCCGGGCCCTGCGGCTGGCGAAATTCTGGGAGTCCTACTTCGAATTCGTGGGCGGCCTCTACTACCGCTGGGGGCGTCCCGAAGAACAGGAAAAGTTTTTCCGCGGCAACGCCATCGAACTCAGGAGTCATTTCTGCAAATGAACGTCGAAACCAGAACCGTCAGCTCGCTTGAAAAGATTTTTTGTTCCTCCGTCTGCGATGCGCCGAAGGTCTCCGGCATTTCCGCGCTGAAGGGGGAACGCATCTCCTTTCAGGTCGCCGTCAAGGCTTCCGACCCCGCGGTGCTCACCGCTGCGGCCGACAAGGGGAACTTCGGGGGCGAAATGACCGTGCGCGAGGTCATCAACATCCCGAGCCTGCTCCCCGCCGCGCCGGAGGACGACTACGTCCTGCGCAAGGAGCCCGGCCTCTTCCCCGACGCGCTGGTGCCCGTAACGGGCGAGATCGGGATTTCTCCCGGCAACTGGCACGCCTTGTGGGTGACGCTGGTCATCCCGGAATCGCTCCCCGCGGGCGTCTACACCATCGGCGTGAATCTGAAAATCGTCTCCCGCTACTCCCACACCGTCTGGTGCACCGAAGACAAGGTCGAAACGACGGAACGCTTCGAATTGAAAGTCGTCGACGCCGTGCTTCCTGAGCAGGAGCTCAAGGTGACGCACTGGTTCCACGCCGACTGCATCCGGCACCATTACAGGGTCCCTGCCTGGAGTGAGGAGCACTGGGCGCTCCTTGAAAAGTATTTCCGCAACTTCGCCGCCCACGGGAGCAATCTGCTCCTGACGCCCCTGTGGAATCTGCCCCTCGACATCATCCCCGGCCTTACCCGGCGGCCCGACTGCCAGCTCCTCGAGATCGGCTTCGACGGGAAAAAGTGGTCTTTCGACTTCGGCCGCCTCGAACGCTGGATCGAAACGGCAAAAAAATGCGGTGTCAAGAACTTCGAGATGGTCCACGCCTTCAGCCAGTGGGGGCTGAAATTCCCGCCTGAAATTCTGGTGACGCGAAACGGCCAGGAGGAACGGATGTTCGGAACCGCGATGCCCTCCACGGCGCCCGAATACGCCGAATTTCTCCGGGCGCTCATAGCGGAGCTGCTGCCATTTCTGCGCGCCCACGGGCTCACCCCGGAAAACTGTTACTTCCACATTTCCGACGAGCCCCCCGAAAGCGCCCTCGGAAACTACACTTACGCCTCGAACCTTTACCGCGAGTTACTGGGGGATTACCCCGTCATCGACGCCCTTTCGAGCGTCGAGTTCTTCAAAAAGGGCCTCATCGACCGCCCGGTCCCCCACGAGGCCCATCTGGAGGAATTCCTGAAGGAAAAGGTGGCGGAACGCTGGGTCTACTACGCCGGCGAATGGCACGACGGCATGCCGGGCCGGATGTTCGGGATGCCCTCGCTCCGCAACCGCGTCCTGGGCGTCCTGCTCTACGTCTATGATTGCGACGGCTTTCTGGAGTGGGGCTACAACTTCTGGTTCAGCATGTTCAACTTCACGCAGGAGATCGACCCGTGGCATGACAGCAACTCCGGCCGCAGTTTCCGCAGCGGCGGCGCGTACTTGGTCTATCCGGGGCCCGATGGCCCGGTGGATTCTCTGCGCCACGAGGTCATCGCCGAAGGCTTCGAGGACGAACGGGCGCTCCGGCTGCTGGAGTCGAAGAGCTCCAGAGAAGAGGTGCTCGCGCTCCTCGACGAAGTGACGGGATACCGCATCGGCTTGAGGAAGTACCCCCGCGACGAACAATGGCTGCTGTGCCTGCGCGAAAAGGTCAACGAGAAACTCGGGGAACTTTGTCGGTAACCCGTGCCCCGCAGACTAAGAATACTGAGAATACTGGGAATACTGTATTTCCGGAATCTTTGACCGCCGCACGATACACGCGGCGTGTGTAAGTCTGCGTTGCCCCCCGCAGACCGGCAACCGCCCCGGCGGCGGATGCAGTCGGAGCAGTATTCATAGTATTCATAGTATTCATAGCCCGACCGAAGCCGAGCGGGACTCAACGGGCGACAAAAAAACAAAAGCACCTCTCTCGAAGGAGGGAGTACGGCGAAGCCGCACGGACCGAGGTCGAGCGGGGCCCCCGGAAAATGCCCCGAAGCCCCGGCGTCGGCCGGGGTGAGGCGGCTCAAACGCCGCCGAAGGCCATTTTTTGCGTGAATCAAAAGCACCTCTCTCGAAGGAGGGAGTACGGCGAAGCCGCACGGACCGAGGTCGAGCGGGGCCCCGGAAAATGCCCCGAAGC